>DASQNC010000017.1 GCA_035645145.1 Azospirillaceae bacterium
CTGCTGGCCTCGTCCGCGAAGGGGGACGAGTTGGAAACCTATGTGAGGGTCGCCGGGATCGACGGCCTGTTCGACGGCGCCACCACGTCCGAGGATGCGGACCGGTCCAAGCCCCACCCCGACATCTTCGCCGCCGCCTTGGGAAAGGCGGGCCTGCCCCCGTCCGCGGCCGTGGTGGTCGGGGACACGCCGTACGACGCCGAAGCGGCGGTGAAGGCGGGGATCACACCCATCGGCGTCCGGTCGGGCGGCTTCCCGGTCGAGGATCTGCGCGGGGCGGGGTGCGTCGAGATCTGGGACGATCCCGCCGACCTCCTGCGCAACCTCGACCGGTCGCTCATCGGCCGGGGTTGACGAGGCACGCATCGACGGGAGGCCGCATGGCCCGCATCACCTACCACGCCTCGCACGAGCAGTTCACGCCGCGCGACCTGCTGGACTGGGCCAGGCTGGCCGAGCAGGCCGGATTCGGCGGCCTGATGTCGTCCGACCATTTCCACCCCTGGTCCGAGCGCCAGGGCCAATCGGGCTTCGCCTGGTCCTGGCTGGGGGCCGCCCTGGAGGCCACGCGCCTTCCCTGTGGCATCATCTCGGCCCCCGGTTGGCGCTACCATCCGGCCATCCTGGCCCAGGCCGCGGCCACCTTGTGCCAGATGTACCCGGACCGGCTGTGGTTCGCGCTGGGCAGCGGCGAGGCCATCAACGAGGCCATGACCGGGCTGCCCTGGCCGGAGAAGAAGGAGCGCAACGCCCGCCTGCGGGAATGCGCCGACGTGATCCGGGCGCTGCTGGCCGGCGAGACCGTCACCCACCGGGGCCGGGTGACGGTGGTCGAGGCCAAGCTCTACACCCGGCCCGCCCGGCCGCCGAAACTGCTCGGCGGGGCGGTGACCGAGGAAACGGCGGAGTGGCTGGGGGGCTGGGCCGACGGCCTGATCACCATCCAGGCGGAGCCCGCCAAGCTGCGCCGGGTGGTGGACGCCTTCCGGCGGGGCGGCGGGGACGGGAAACCGGTCTTCCTCCAGGTCGCGCTCGCCTGGGCGCCGACCGAGGCGGAGGCCGAAGCCAATGCGCTGGACCAGTGGGGGCCGAACGCCATCGGCGGCGACGTGAACTGGGAGCTGCGCACGCCCGCCCAATTCGACCAGGCGACCCGTTTCGTGCGCGCCGAGGACATCCGCAATTCGGTCCTGGTCTCGTCCGACCTCGGCCGGCACATCGCCTGGCTTCAGGAGTTCGCGGCCATAGGGTTCGAGGAGATCGTCCTGCACGAGGTCGGCCGCGACCAGCGCCGCTTCATCGAGACCTTCGGCGAGCGTGTCCTGCCGGCGCTTTGAGGCCCGGCGCCCGGCGGTCAGGCCAGGGTGAACAGTTCCTGCGGCGCGGACACCCCGCGCAGGGCGTGCACGCCGACCGACCGCAGGGCAACGCAGCACCCTTTGGCGAAGCTGCTGGAAATCAGAACGTGGTGGCCCAGCACATGGCACAGGGCCTCGATCCGGCTGGCCTCGTTCACGGCCGGGCCGATCATGGTGAAGTCCAGCCGCCGCGCCGAACCGACATTGCCGTACATCACCTCGCCCATGTGCAGGGCGACATCCAGGTGCAATTCGGGCTCAAGTCCGACGCGGCGGCGGTCGTTCAGGTCCGCGGTCTCGGCGATGGCCTCCTCCGTGGCCCGCAGGGCGGCCTCGCACGCGGGTTCGTAGGTGCCATCGAGCAAGGGGAAGACCGCCAGCATCCCATCACCCAGGAGCTTCAGCACCTGCCCGCCGTGCCGCTCGACCGGACCGACCATGCAGTCCAGATGCTCGTTCAGGTACCGGACCAGCCGTTCGCCCTCCGTGCAGTCGGCCAGGCTGGTGAAGCCGCGCAGGTCGGCGAACATGACCACCGAGGGCTTGCGCGTCACCACCCCCCGCCGGATCTCGCCGCTCAGCACCCGTTGCGTCGCACCGGGTCCGATATAGGCTTCGAGCGTGGACGTGGCGACGTGCTTCAACGACAGCCGGTAGACCGCCAACCCCAGGAAGGGCAGAAGCCGGTCGATCAGCGCCAGCTCGTCCTCGGAGAAGCCGCCCGGACGGTCGGTCGTCCAGGATGTGGCAATGCCCGGCAACGGGTCGGTATCGTAGTCGCGGGCGAACGGCTCGCCGAAGGGAATCAGGCGGGCGGCGTAGTCGGTGGCGCCCTCCGCCTTCATGTCCGCAAGAATGGGATAGTCGAACAGGGTGGAATCGCCGTCCAGCCGGCGCCGGATCACCGGCTCCCGGTTCAGGATCATGTTTCGGAACGGGCTTTGCTCCCAGTTGACGGAATGATGGTCCCACCCCCATTCGGTGTTCTCCAGCCCCCGCCCGCGCCGCCAGGTGAAGCCGAACCCCTCGATGGTCGGGTGCAGGGTGGGCATGGAGACATGGGCTCGCAGGAGCGGCACGCCGGCCAGTTCCAGCCTGCCGCAGAGGCCGCTCACCAGCCCCAGCATGTCGTCCCGTCGCAGGCTCTCCCGGGCGAGCCACTCGGCGATGGTGATAGCGACGGAGTCCATCGGCCAGCTCTCTTTCCAATCTCGGGTGGAGCTCCCAGGTTCAGCAATCTTGACGATGTTCGAGTCCGGGATTGTGTCACGATCCGGCTTGCGGAACACTCCCCACAAAGCCCCATGCCCGCCTGTCCGGATGTGCCATGACCCCCGACCGCATCACCCTCCGCCGACCCGACGACTGGCACCTGCACCTGCGGTCGGGCGCCATGCTGCGCGCCGTGCTGCCATGGACGGCGCGGCAGATGGGCCGGGCCATCGTGATGCCGAACCTGAAGCCGCCGGTCACCACCGTGGCGGCCGCCGAGGCCTATCGTGCGGAGATACGGGCCGCCCTGCCCGCGGGAAGCCGGTTCACACCCCTGATGACCTGCTACCTGACCGACGCCACCGACCCGGCGGAGGTGGAGCGCGGGTTCGCATCCGGCGCCTGGGCGGCGGCGAAGCTCTACCCCGCCCACGCCACCACCAATTCCGCCCACGGGGTGACGGATGTGCGCAACATCCACCCCGTGCTGGAGCGGATGCAGGCGATCGGCATGCCGCTGCTGATCCACGGCGAGGTGACGGACCACACCGTGGACATCTTCGACCGCGAGGCCGTGTTCCTGGAACGGGTGCTGTCGCCGCTGCTGGAGGCGTTCCCCCGCCTGAAGGTGGTGCTGGAGCACGTCACCACCGAGGAGGCCGTCGCCTTCGTGCGCCGGCATGGGCCGGGTGGCCGGCTGGGGGCGACGATCACCGCCCACCACCTGCTGATCAACCGGTCCGACATCTTCGCCGGCGGCATCCGCCCGCACCTCTACTGCCTGCCCATCGCCAAGCGCGAGCGGCACCGCCTGGCGTTGCGCCGGGCCGCCATGTCGGGCGAACCGTGGTTCTTCCTGGGCACGGACAGCGCGCCGCACCCGTTGAAGGACAAGGAGAGCGCGTGCGGCTGCGCCGGCTGCTTCACGGCCGCCACGGCCATCGAGCTGTACGCCATGGCGTTCGCCGAGGACGGCGCGCTCGACCGGCTGGAGGCCTTCGCCAGCCTGAACGGCCCGCGCTTTTACGGGCTGGAGCCCAATCCCGACACCATCACGCTGGAACGGGGCGAGACGCCGGTGCCCGACCTTGTGATGGTGGACGGCGGCGGCGCAGCCGACGCGGTCCTGCCCTTCCTGTCGGGCGCGCGCCTGCCCTGGCGGGTCGTGGACTGATACCGCCCCGCGCCGCCCCAGGATCCGACAGGGGCGCGCAAGCCAAGCCGGGCGCGGGCACTTGAGGCGCCCGGCGGTGTGAGGCGGGTTGCAGGTTGCGGCCGGGCGGCGTATCGAGGCGCCCACCCAACCTTCGGAGCCCGACCATGACCGCCGACGCCCAGACGATCGCCACGCTGACCGCCAAGCTGCTGCTGGAGATCAAGGCGGTCCATTTCTACGACGGGCGGACGCCGTTCAAGTTCACCTCGGGCTGGGCCAGCCCGGTCTACACCGACTGCCGCCGCATCATCGCCTTCCCGCGCGCGCGCCGCGCCATCACCGAATTCGCGGTCGAAACGCTGCGCCGCGACGCCGGCTTCGAATGCTTCGACGCGGTGGCGGGCGGCGAGACGGCGGGCATCCCCTTCGCCGCCTGGATCTCGGACGCGCTCGGCCTGCCCATGCAGTACGTGCGCAAGAAGCCCAAGGGCTTCGGCCGCAACGCCCAGATCGAAGGCGTGGTGGAGGACGGGCAGCGGGTTCTGCTCGTCGAGGATCTGGCCACCGACGGCAAGAGCAAGGTCAACTTTGTCGAAGCCCTGCGCACGGCCGGCTGCACGGTGGAGCACACCTTCGTCGTCTTCCACTACGGCATCTTCCCGCAGTCCCGGGCGACCATGGATGCGATCGGCGTGAAGCTGCACGCGCTGGTCACCTGGTGGGACATGCTGCGCGTGGCGAAGGACTCGGGCTACTTCGAAGCCTCGACCCTGGCCGAGGTCGAGAAGTTCCTGAACGACCCCGCCGCCTGGTCGGGCGCCCACGGCGGTATCAGCGAACACCCGGCGGGCTAAGGCGCCTCGTGCCGCCGGGCGAAGGTATCGACTTTCGCCCGGCGGCATGGGACAGCAAGGGAGGGCGGGGCCGCACGCGTCCCACCCGGCACCGCCTATTCCGGGGTCGCGCCCGACGCGCGGACCACCGCGGCCCACTTCTCCATTTCCGCCGCCTGGAACGTGCGTAGTTCAGCCGGCGCCAGGGTGGCCGGCTCGAACCCGGCGGCGCGCAGCTTCTGCGCCACCTCCGGCTCGGCCACCACGGCCGCCACGTCGGCGGCCAGCCTGTCGATGACCGAGGACGGTGTGCCGGCCGGGGCGAACACGCCGAACCAGGCATCGGACTCGAAGCCCGGCAGCGTCGCCGCCATCGTGGGCACGTTGGGGAGCGCCGGGGCCGGCGTGCGGCCCGTCACCGCCAGGGCGCGCAGCCGATCCGCCTGGATCTGCGGCAGGGCCGAGGGCAGCGTGGCGAACATGGCCTGCACCTGGCCCGCGACCAGATCGGTCAGCGCCGGTGGGGCGCCACGGTAGGGCACGTGGACCATGTCGATCCCGGCCGCCATCTTGAACAGTTCGCCCGTCAGATGAGCGGCCGAGCCGCTGCCGCTTGAGGCATAGTTCAGCTTGCCCGGATTGGCCTTGGCGTGGGCGACCAGCTCCTCCACCGTGCGGGCCGGGACGGACGGGTTCACGACCAGCACGTTGGTCACGGTGGCCACCAGCGTGACCGGCGCGAAATCCCTGGCCGTGTCGTACGGCATGTTGGGGTAGAGCCCCGCGTTCGACGCGTGGGTCGAGTTGGTGCCCAGCACGAGGGTGTGGCCGTCGGGCGCGGCCTTGGCCACCTGGTCCGCCCCCAGGTTGCCGCCGGCCCCCGGCCGGTTGTCCACCACCACCTGCTGACCGTACCGGGCCGACAGCCGTTCGCCGATGGTGCGGGCCAGCACATCGGTCGGCCCGCCCGCCGGATAGGGCACGACGAAACGGATGGGCCTTTCGGGCCACGCCGCCACGGCCGGCCCCGCGCCCCCTGCCGCCAGGGTCGCTGCAGCGGCCAAGGCCGCCAATGCGGCGAGGAATACGCGCCTCATTCCCATTCCCTCCCCGGATACCGGGCGGCCGTTGCACCGCCTCCGTCTTGTCGACGAGACTGCACCAACCGTGGAGTGCGGCGCCAGCGGGCGTGATGCCGGCGAGCGTAAGGGGGTGTCCGAGCCGCCTTGAGCCGGCCCCCGCCGTCCGCTACCGTCCGACCTGTTGACTTGCGTCCTGGACAAGCCGTCATGACCGCCCTCGCCGAAACAACCCAAGGCCTGCCCGCCCTGATGGCCGGGCTCGGCCGCGCCGCGCGGGATGCCGCGTCGCGGCTGGCCCAGGCGCCGGCCGCGCAGAAGGCCGAGGCGCTGACCGCATCGGCCGCAGCGGTCCGGGCGCGGGTGGACGGGATTTTGGCCGCCAACGCGCGCGACGTGGCCACGGCCGGGGACAAGGGGGTCAAGGGCCCCATGCTGGACCGTCTGGTCCTGGACGCCGCGCGGGTGGAGGCCATCGCCGCCGGCCTGGACGCCATCGCGGCCATTCCGGACCCGGTCGGTGCCGTCCTGGCGGAATGGACCCGTCCCAACGGCCTGCGCATCCAGCGCGTGCGCGTGCCGCTGGGCGTCGTCGGCATCATCTACGAAAGCCGGCCGAATGTGACCGCCGATGCGGGCGGCCTGTGCATCAAGTCCGGCAACGCCGCGATCCTGCGCGGCGGTTCGGACAGCCTGCACTCCTCGCGCGCCATCGTCGCCTGCCTGCACGAAGGGCTGCGTGCCGCCGGCCTGCCGGAGACGGCGGTGCAACTGGTCCCCACGGCCGACCGGGCCGCCGTCGGCGAACTCCTGCGCCTGTCCGAGTACGTGGACGTGATCGTGCCGCGGGGCGGCCGGTCGCTGATCGAACGGGTGCAGGCGGAAAGCCGGATTCCCGTGTTCGCCCATCTCGACGGCAACTGCCACGTCTACGTCCATGCCGCGGCCGACCTGGACACCGCGCACCGCGTGGTGCTGAACAGCAAGATGCGCCGGGTGTCGGTCTGCGGGGCGGCGGAAACCCTGCTGGTGGACCGGGCGGCCGCGGGCACCCACCTGCCCGTCCTGCTGGCGGCACTCCGGGACGCCGGCTGTGCCATCCGGGGCGACGAGGCCGTGCGCGCCGTCGATCCGTCCGCCGCCCCGGCGACGGAGGCGGACTGGCGGACCGAGTACCTGGACGCCGTCATCGCCGTGCGCGTGGTGGACGGGCTGGACGAGGCCATCGCCCACGTGAACACGTTCGGCTCCCACCACACCGACAGCATCGTCACCGGCGATGCCGCGGCGGCCGAACGCTTCCTGCGCGAGGTGGACAGCGCCATCGTGCTGCACAACGCGTCCACCCAGTTCGCCGACGGCGGGGAATTCGGGTTCGGGGCGGAGATCGGCATTTCCACCGGGCGCCTGCACGCGCGGGGGCCGGTCGGGGCCGAGCAGTTGACCACCTTCAAGTACGTCGTCCGCGGCGACGGACAGATCCGGCCTTAGAGCCCCGCCCTGCCCCGCGCCCCCACCCCTCTTTTCCCCGCTCCCCGCCTCCACGCCACCCGGCCGTGGGACGGTTTGCGCATCGGGCTTCTGGGCGGCTCGTTCAACCCGGCGCACGCGGGGCACCGGCACATTGCGCTGATGGCCCTGAAACGCCTGGGGCTGGATGCGGTCTGGCTCCTGGTCAGCCCGCAGAACCCGCTGAAGGCGCGGGCCGGCATGGCGCCGCTGGAAGAGCGGATCGCCGGCGCCGCACGCACCGTCCGCCATCCCCGGGTGCTGGCCACCGGGATCGAAACCGAACTCGGCACCCGCTACACCGCCGACACGCTGGCCGCGCTGAAAAAGCGGTTCCCGCGCACACGGTTCGTCTGGCTGATGGGGGCCGACAATCTGACCCAGATCGTCCGCTGGCGGCACTGGGAGACGATCTTTCGAGCAACGCCGGTTGCGGTGCTGGCGCGGCCTCCCTATTCTCTCAAGGCGTTGGGAAGCAAGGCCGCGCGGCGGTTCGCCAGGAACCGGGTGCCGGCGTGGGCGGCCCGGACGACCGCGGGCGTGCAACCGCCCGCCTGGACGTTCCTGCCGATCCCACTCCACCCCGCCTCAGCCACCGCCATCCGACGGCGG
Organism: Azospirillaceae bacterium; assembly: GCA_035645145.1. Taxonomy (GTDB): domain Bacteria; phylum Pseudomonadota; class Alphaproteobacteria; order Azospirillales; family Azospirillaceae; genus CANGXM01. The sequence goes on from DASQNC010000017.1 coordinate 7,760, forward strand.
AAGGCGCGGGCGGCCCTGCTGTTCAAGCGAACCAAGAGGTAGCCATCATCGCCCAGGAACACATGCCGGCCCGGCCGGTCCTCGACGTCACCGAGCCCCAGAAGCTCCGCGACGTAATCCTCGCCTCGCTCGACGACGACAAGGCCGAGGAGATCGTCACCATCGACCTGCAGGGGCGCACCGCCATTGCCGACTACATGGTGATCGCCACCGGTCGGTCGACCCGGCAGGTCGCCGCCATGGCCGACCATCTGCGCGAAAAGCTGGAAAAGGCCGGCCTGGGCGTGCGGATCGAAGGGTTGACCCAGGCCGACTGGGTGCTGGTGGACGCCGGCGACGTGATCGTCCACCTGTTCCGCCCCGAGGTGCGCGCCTTCTACCAGTTGGAGAAGATGTGGGCCCCCGACCTGGAACCCCGCCCCGCGCGGAGCGCATGAGGACTCCCTGTGCGGAGCGCATGAGGTCTCCTTGTGCGCAGTGCCTGACGGTCCGCCGCGCGCGCCCCGTGCCGGACACGCGGGCGCTGCGCCGCGCTCCGGCCCTGCGCGTCTGACGAATTCACCGGCACGGCCATGCGGATCGCCATTCTGGCCATCGGCGCCTGGCGCGCCGGCCCGCACAAGGCCCTTTACGACGAATACGCCGGCCGCCTGCGCTGGCCGCTGACGCTGCGCGAGCTCGAACCCAAGCGTCGTGCCACCGGCGACGAACTCCGCCGCCTTGAGGGCGACCTCCTCCTTTCCGCGATCCCGAAAGGGGCAAAGGTCGTGGCGCTGGACGAGACCGGCACCCATCTGACCAGCGAAGGCTTCGCCGCGCGCCTGCGCGCCTGGCAGGACGCGTCCGTTGCCGACGTCGCGTTCCTGATCGGGGGCGCCGACGGCCATGATCCGGCCGTGCGCCGGCGCGCCGACCTGGTCCTGAGCCTGGGCACGATGACCTGGCCGCACCTGCTGGTCCGTGCCCTTCTGGTCGAGCAGATCTACCGCGCGCAGCAGATCATCGCCGGCCACCCCTACCACCGCGCCTGAGGAGACGTTTATGCCGACGACCGCCGCCAACCGCGCCCGCCCCGTTGTCCTTTGCGTGCTCGATGGTTGGGGATGGCGGGAGGAGCGGGAGGACAACGCCGTCGCATTGGCGAACACCCCCAACTTCGACCGGCTGTGGGCGTCCTGCCCGCGCGGCTTCCTGCAGGCGAGCCAAAAGGACGTCGGCCTGCCCACGGGCCAGATCGGCAACTCCGAGGTCGGGCACATGAACCTGGGCGCCGGCCGGGTGGTGATGCAGGACCTGCCCCGGATCGACACCGCCATCGAAGGCGGCGAGCTTGGCCGCAATCCCGCGGTGGCCACCCTGGTCGAGGCGCTGAAGCGCAGCGGCGGCACCTGCCATGTCATGGGTCTGGTGTCCCCCGGCGGCGTCCACTCGCACCAGGACCACATTGCCGCCCTGGCCCGGCACGTGGCGGCCCAGGGCGTACCCGTGGCCATCCACGCCTTCACCGACGGCCGCGACGTGGGCCCGACCACCGCGCACGAGCAGATGCGGGCGTTCCTGGACAGTCTGGCCGGCGCCGAGGGCGACATCCGCATCGCCACCGTGTCCGGCCGCTACTATGCCATGGACCGGGACAATCGCTGGGAACGTGTGGCGAAGGCCCACGACGCCATGGTCCTGGCCGACGGGTTGCCCGCGCAGGACCCGCTGGCGGCCATCCGGCAGTCCTACGGTGACAAGATCAACGACGAGTTCATCCTGCCCCACGTGATCGGCGGCTATCGCGGCATGGTGGACGGCGACGGGGTCCTGTGCGGCAACTTCCGCGCGGACCGCGTGCGCGAGATCCTGATGGCCCTGCTGGATCCCGGCTTCAGCGGGTTCGAGCGGCGCAAGCCCGTCCGGTTCGCGGCGGCGGTCGGGCTGGTGGAGTATTCGGACGAGCTGAACCGCGTGATGTCCACGATCTTCCCGCCGAAGGAGCTGACCCAGGTCATGGGCGAGGTCGTGGCGGAGGCCGGGCTGACCCAGCTCCGTATCGCGGAGACCGAGAAGTATCCGCACGTCACCTTCTTCTTCAACGGCGGCGAGGAGAGGAAGTACCCGGGCGAAAGCCGGATCATGGTCCCCTCGCCCAAGGTCGCGACCTACGACCTGCAACCCGAGATGTCGGCACGCGAGGTTGCGGACAAGCTGGTCGCCGCCATCGACGCCGGCCCGCCGGACTTCGTGGTGGTCAACTTCGCCAACCCCGACATGGTTGGCCATACCGGCAGCCTGGACGCCGCCATCAAGGCGGTCGAGGCCGTGGACGAATGCCTGGGCCGGGTCGAGGCCGCGGTGCGCCGGCATGGCGGCGCGCTGCTGGTGACGGCGGACCACGGCAATTGCGAAATGATGCGCGACCCCGTCACCGGCGGTCCGCACACCGCCCATACCCTGAACAAGGTGCCGATTTTCCTGGTGGGCGGACCGGACGGGGTGACGCATCTGGCAGAGGGTCGCCTGGCCGACGTCGCGCCCACCCTGCTGGAACTGATCGGCCTTCCCCAGCCGGTCGAGATGACCGGGCAATCCCTGCTGCGCCGGGGATAGGAGGGCGGCGGGCCCGGCCCCTTCCGGCCGGGCCCGCCCCGATTACGCAGCCTGGATCTTTGCCAGGAACGCGTTCACCTCGCGGCGCATGCGGTCGGCATCGCGCGCCAAGCCCTGTGCCGCACCCAGCAACTGGCCGGACGCCGCCCCGGCCTCCTCCGCCGCGGTCATCACGACGTTGATGTTGCGGGAGACCTCGCGGGTGCCGGCGGCGGCCTGCTGGATGTTGCCGGCGATCTCGCGCGTGGCGGCCCCCTGCTCCTCCACGGCGGATGCCACGGTTGTGGTGATCTCGTTGATTTGAACCACCGTGGCCCCGATCCCCTGGATCGCCCGGACTGCCGAACCGGCGGATCCCTGGATCTCCGCGACCTTCGCCTGGATCTCCTCGGTGGCCTTGGCGGTCTGGGCGGCCAGGTTCTTGACCTCGGAGGCGACCACCGCGAAGCCCTTGCCGGCCTCGCCGGCGCGCGCCGCCTCGATGGTGGCATTCAGCGCCAGAAGGTTGGTCTGGCCGGCAATGGATTGGATCAGGCCCACCACCTCACCGATCGCCCGGACCGCGCCGGACAGGCCTTCCACCATGCGGTCGGCCTGTTGGGCCTCCTGCACGGCCGCCGTCGTGATCCGGCCCGAGGTGACCACCTGCCGACCGATTTCCAGGATCGAGGAACTCAGCTCCTCGGTGGCGCTCGCCACCATGTTGACGCTCTCCGAAGCCTCCTCGGACGCGCCCGAAGCGGACGTGGACTGCTGCCGGGTCTGTTCGGAGGACGCCGCCACCGTCCGCGCCGCAGCTTCCACCTGGGCGGCCGTGGACGCCACCGCCTCGACGATGCCCCGGACCTCGGCCTCGAATTCGTCCGCCACGCTCCGCAGCATGGCGCGGCGCTCCTCGGCGGCCCGTGCGTCCGCGGCCGCGCGTTCGTCGGCCAGGCGCCTCATCTCCAAGCCATTGCCACGGAACACCTCGACCGATGCCGCCATGGCGCCGACCTCGTCCCGGCGTGCCCGCCCTGGAACCTCGACATCGAACTCACCCGCCGCCAAGCGGCGCATCACCTGGTCGAGCGCCAGGACGGGATTGGCGACGGCCCGGCCGACCAGCATGCAAAGCGCCATCATGACGACCGCGACCGCAGCCAAGGTGGTCCAGCCCATCCACACGCCTTCGCGCGATACGCGGTCGGCGGACTGCAAGGCCGTGGCATAGGCCGCCTTCTGCCGATCGTGGATTTCCGCCACCATCGGCTCCATCCGCGCGTAGGTGTCCGACAGGGTTTTGACATGCCCGCCCAGTGCCTGCATTGCCTGGGCCAGGGACAGGAAATCGCGCTCGTAGGCGGCCATTTTCGCGTTGAGATCCGCCTTGATGACCTCCGGCAATTCCGAGGCCGTCAACAGCGCCGCGAACTCTTTGTGGTTCCTTTTGAACTCGTCCACGTACTGGGCATCGACACGGGCCAGGAAATCCTTCTCGTTCCGACGCATCATCAGCAACTCGAGGGACAGCTTGTCCTGGCCGCTGCCATTGAGGACCGCTTCCACCATGCGCACGGAATTCCGCATCGATCCGAGCAGGCCCTTGGTTTCATCCAACCCGACGCGGGCCTGTTCCGCCGCGACGGCCTGGAACGCCTGGGCATACGATTTCAGTTCGCCCCGCATCCGGTTCAGCTGCTCGACAATGGACCCGGCGGTGGGACGGGCGAGCACCTCCGCGACGAGCCGGTCGGTCTGCGCCACGATTTCGGCGTTGCGCGCGGCGTAGCGCTCTTCCTTGCGGAGCAGGAAATCCTTTTCGGCGCGCCGCGCGTCCAGCAGGTTCAGGCGGATCGCGTCCACTTGGCTGTCGAGCGATGCCGCGGCCAATGCCTCGGCTTGGTAGGCCTGCTGCCTGGCCGTGTTGTAGTGGTCGATCGCCCCATACAGCAGGAGACCGGCTGTACCGATGGCGCCGATCAGACCGATCTGCACCTTCAGGCCAAAATGTGAAAGCAGGCTGTTCATGACCGACTCGTCCCCGCTGTACGTGCTGCCGCCCCATACTTTCGGATAGGATCCGCGGCCATGGCTATATCCATCTCAAATAGGAGTTAAAACTTTATAGGTGGACGGGCACACTTTCGCAGGTTTGAGAGAGCTTTGATTCCAAACCTTCCATCATGCCCTTCGGCGATCCACGCGGTCGCTGCCGGTTGGTGCCTGGACTTCCGCCTCCCGGGATGGTCAATTCCCATCCCCGGGATGGAAGGACGCCTTGGTCGAGAACGGGACATGCGGCGGAGCGCCCCATGCCGATGACCAGGCGGCCCTGTTGAACCGCAGGATCGTGACGTCGATACCCCTGGCCAGACCGGCCCCCCCGCGCCCGACCACTCCCGCACGCACTGCGGTGCCCCGCGGTCTGCGATTGTCGCGGGCCATGTGGCTCGTGCTTTTGCTGTTGGCGGCCGCCCAACCCGCCCACGCCCAAGACCACGAGCAGCGGCTCCAACGGATGGAACGGGAGCTGGACCAGATCCGCGGTCGGGACCGCGAGCTGGATCGCCAAGCCCAGGCCCATGCGAAGGAGCTGGATACCCTGCGCCGCCGCCTGGTGGAGGCGGCGGCAGGGCTGGACGCCGCGGAAGCCGCCCTGGGGGGAACCGAGGCCGACCTCGACCGCTTGACCGCACGCGAGGCGGCGGGCTCGCAGGCACTGGCGGACAGACGGGCGCAACTCATCGAACTTCTGGCGGCCCTGCAACGCGTGGGCCGCATCCCGCCGGAAGCCGCGCTTCTGCGCCCAGGCACCCCGATCGACGCCGCCCGTGCCGCCATGCTGCTGCAAAGCGCCGTGCCCGGACTGCGCGAACGCACCGAGGCCCTGCGGACGGAACTGGAGGCACTGGCCGCGACCCGCGCCGAACTGGCGGCCCGCCGTGACGACGCCGAACGACGGCGTGCGTCCGTCGTGGCCCAGCGGGCGGAACTGACGACGCTGCTGGCCCGCCGCGAGGAACTGGCACGCCGGACCGAGACCGAGCGCGAACGCCTGGCCGAGCGGCAGCGGCGGCTGGCGGCCCAGGCTTCGGATCTGCGGGCGCTGATGGAGCGGATCGAGGCGGAACGACAGGCCGCCGAGGAGCGGCGCCAGCAGGCCTTGCGCGAGGAGGCGGAACGGCAGCGGCGCGCACGGTCCGGCGAGCAGGCGGCCAGGGCCCCCGCACCCGCGGTCCTGCCCCTGACGCCTCCGGTCGCCGGAAACGTGACCCTGCGTTTCGGCGAGGCCGACCGCCATGGCGCCATCAGCCGTGGCATGATCTACGAAACGCGCGGCACAGCGCGAGTCGTCGCACCCGCGGCGGGATCGGTCGTGTTTGCTGGTCCGTTCAGAGGCTATGGGCTTATCTTGATCGTCGAACACGCCGGTGGATATCATAGCCTGCTGTCCGGTCTCGGCCGGATCGGCGTCGCCGTTGGTCAGCGCATTCTGGCGGGCGAGCCGGTGGGTGCGATGGATGGAAACGACCGCAACGGAAGCGAAGGGTTGCCCCGCCTGTATTTCGAGCTTCGCCGTGGCGGGCAGCCGGTCGATCCCCGGCGCGGTCTCCCTTCGAACGAAGCCAAAGGACAGGGCTAGATGAAGACGTCACTCACCGCAGGCGCAGTCGCAGCCCTTCTTCTTGCGGCACCGGCCTGCGCGGTTGCCCAGAACGCCAACAGCTCGGACACCTATCGCGCGCTGAACCTGTTCGGCGACGTGTTCGAGCGGGTCCGGGCCGAGTACGTCGAGAAGGTTCCCGACGAGGATCTGATCGAATCCGCGATCAACGGCATGCTGACGTCGCTGGATCCGCACTCCAGCTACATGAACCGCAAGAATTTCCAGGACATGCAGGTCCAGACCCGCGGCGAGTTCGGCGGGCTCGGGATCGAAGTCACCCAGGAAAACGGCATTCTGAAGGTGGTGTCGCCCATCGACGACACCCCGGCGTTCCGGGCCGGCATCCAGCCCGGCGACATCATCACCCATCTGAACGGCGAGCCGATCGCCGGCCTGTCCTTGAACGAGGCGGTGGAGAAGATGCGGGGGCCGGTCGGTTCCGACATCAAGCTCACGCTGCGGCGGGACCAGGGGACCGAACCGCGCGAGGTGACGCTGACCCGCGCCGTGATCCGCATCCAGTCCGTCCGGTCACGGGTGGAGGGCGACGTCGGCTATGTCCGCGTCACCACCTTCAACGAGCAGACGACCAGCGGTCTGGAGCGCGCAGTCACCCGCATCAAGGAGCAGCTCGGCGACAAGCTGCAGGGCTTCGTGCTGGATCTGCGCAACAATCCCGGGGGCTTGCTGGATCAGGCGGTCAGCGTATCCGACGCCTTCCTGAACCAGGGCGAGATCGTCTCCACACGCGGGCGCAATCCCGAGGACGGCCAGCGCTACAATGCCCGTCCCGGCGACATCACCGGCGGCCTTCCGCTGGTGGTGCTGGTGAACGGCGGCTCGGCGTCGGCATCCGAGATCGTGGCCGGTGCGCTGCAGGACCACCGGCGCGGCATCATCCTGGGCACCCAATCCTTCGGCAAGGGTTCGGTCCAGACCATCATCCCGCTGCCCGGCCATGGCGCCATCCGCCTGACCACGGCGCGCTACTACACCCCGTCCGGCCGTTCGATTCAGCAACTCGGCATCGCACCCGACATCATGGTGCAGCCGGCCCGCCTGACCGAGGTCGAGCAGGCGGCCAGCCGGCGCGAGGCGGACCTGCGCGGATCGCTGCGCAACGACACTCCCCCGTCCCCGCCGGGCTCCTCGGTTCAGCCCGGAGCACGCCCGCCGTCCGGTGCGCCGCCGTCCGGTGCGCCGCAGTCCGCGACGCCGCCGGCCGAAAATCCCCCGGCGTCGGGTGAACAGCCCTTCGACTACCAGTTGGCCCGCGCCATCGATCTGATCCGGGGTGTGCACCTGTTCTCGCAACGCGCGGTCAACTAAGGCCGCGCGCCGCCACAACGCTTCCCGGACGGACCGCCGACGCGTATGATCCTGCGCCGCGCGCAAGCGCGAAGGAGCAATACGAGTAGGGTAGCATGGCGGTCCTTTACGCAACGCCGCGCCGCACCAGAAAGGGCCGGAAGCCCTTTCTGGTCTTCGGGCTGGTCGCCGGGGTCGGATTCGCCGGCCTGATCGGCTGGATCGCACTCAATGCCGACCAGACGATGGAGGACCGGAGCTCCAGCACGCCTTCCGTGACGGTGCCCGTGGCCCTCGGCGAAGGTGTCCCGCTGCCGGCCCCGCGCCCGCTGCCGGTCGTGACCGATACGGTCGCAGTTGTGCAACGGCCGGCCTCCACGCCGGCGCAGACGGTGCCGCCTGCCCCCGCCGCAGCGCCGGCGACCCAGGACCCTGCCCAGGTGGCCGCGGTCCCGGCCCCCCCGGCCCCGGCGGCTCCGGCCCCGGCGGCGCCCGCACCGGCCACCCCGCCTCCCCCCTCCTCGCAGACCGCGGCCCGCCCGACACCGCCCCCTGCCCCCGCGGCCCCTCCGGCACCGCAGCAGGCGGTTGCCATGTTCCCCGGCCTGACCCCCGCCCCGGTGCCCGCGCTTGTCGAGGCCTCCGCCATCGGCCCGCTGCCGCGGATCAGCCCGACCGGGCAAACACCGTGGCAGACATACGCCCGCCCCTTCGATTGGTCCGACACGCGCCCGCGCATCGCCATCGTGCTGGCCGGCATGGGGGTTTCGGCCCGTGGCACCCAGACGGCGATCGAGCGCATGCCGTCGGGCGTCACCTTCGCATTCGACCCGGCCGCCGATCGCGTGGCGAATTGGATCGAGGCCGCCCGACGCGACGGGCACGAGGCCCTGCTTTCCATTCCGATGGAGCCCGTGGCCTATCCCCGTGTCGATCCCGGCCCGCACACGCTGCTGACCCTGTTCCCGCCAGAGGAGAACCGCCGCCGGTTGGAGGCCAACTTGGCACGGGCGACCGGCTACGTGGGCATCACCACCCTGTCGGGATCGCGCTTCACGGGCTCGGCCGACGCCGTCCGCCCGGTTGTCGAAACACTGCGCCAGCGGGGTCTGGTGTTGCTGGACGCCCGTGTGGCCGACCGCAGCGCCGCGACCATGCTGGCCACCCAGGCGGGTGTCCCCAGGGCGCTGGCCGATGCGCGCATCGACGAAACACCATCGGCCGGACTGATCGACGAGCGGCTCACCCTCCTCGAACGCACGGCCCGCCAGAACGGGGTTGCGGTCGGCATCGGCATGGCCGACCTGCCGGTGACCCTGGATCGCATCACCGCCTGGGCGGCAACGCTGGAATCGAAGGGACTGGTGCTGGCCCCCGTCACCGCGGTCGTCAACCGCCAAGCGGATCGGTGAGATGACCGGCCCGGTTGATCCGGCGGACCTGCCCTACCGGCCCTGCGTTGGCATCATGCTGATGGACAGGGCCGGCCGCGTGTTCGTCGGCCGGCGCAAGGACACCCCCGACGCCTGGCAAATGCCCCAGGGCGGCATCGACCCCGGCGAAGACCTGCTTCAGGCCGCGCGCCGCGAGCTGCGCGAGGAGATCGGGACCGACCGTGCCCATGTGGTCGCCGTGAGCGGGGATTGGCTGCGCTACGACCTGCCGCCGCACCTCCAGGGCCGGCTCTGGGGCGGGAAGTGGCGCGGGCAGATGCAGAAATGGGTGCTGATGCGCTTTGCCGGCACCGACGCCGACATCCGCCTGGACGCGGACGGCCATCCCGAGTTCGACGCCTTCCAGTGGGTCGCCCCCGGACGTCTGGTGGACCTCATCGTGCCGTTCAAGCGCGCGGTCTACGAGCAGGCCGTGGCGTCCTTCGCGCCATTCCTCGCGCCGGCCCCCGCCGTCCGCTTCGACCACGTGCAAATCACGGTGCCCCGCGCGGCCGAAACCGCCGCGGTCGATTTCTATGGTGGGCTACTCGGCTTGGCCGAGGTGGCGCAACCGGCGACCCAGGCGTCTCGGGGCGGCGCATGGTTCGCGATGGGTGGGATGCAGATCCACCTGAAGCCGGACGATACCACCGAGGCCGAGCACCGACGATCCAAGCGTCATGTCGCCCTGGCAGTGGACGACCTGGACCGCCTGCGCACGATGCTGGAAACCGCCGGTCATGAAATCCTGCCGGACACCCGGCCGATTCCGGGTGTGAAGCGCTTGTTCGTCCGCGATCCCGGCGGCAACCGGCTGGAATTGATCCAGGCCTGAGTTCAGGGTCGAGACCGGCCGCCCAATCCCCGCCGGAGACGATGGGGACGGCGCGGGCGGAAGGTTGACGGGCCGCGCGTATTCGCCGGCCCGTCCTTCCGAACCGCGCCCGATTACTTGGCGCTGAAGTGCCAAGCGACTTCCGCGTTCACCGGTGCCATGCGACGGGCGGCCGGATCGTAGAAGACCACCCCGCCGATGGCGTCGAAACGGCGGTTTCCTTCCAGTACCTTTCCCTGGGCCGGAAGCGGCATATCGAACAAGGCGATCGAACTGCCGTACTTGCCCCCGGCCTTCGCCTGGTCGAGCAGCTTGGTGGTGCGGCCCTGGGAGGTGCGCGACCAGGTCTTGCCTTCGTAGGCAACCTTGACCGGGACCGTGAGCACGTCGAAGCGCAGGCTGTATTTCTTCGTGGTGGTGTCGACGGTCAGGAAGGCACCGCAGATGGTGGCCGTGGCCTGTTCGTCCTTCGACGGGAAATTCACCTCGCCCTTGAGGGTGTAGGAATAGTTGAAGCTGCCCTCGGCCTCGCCCATCGAGACGCCGCTGCCCTGATCGGCCACACTCACCGTACCGGTCGCGCAGGCGCCGCGGCCGGAATCGACCTTCCAGTTGATGTAGCGGTTGGCGTTGCCCATGTTGGGCGCCTGCGGCTTCGCAATCTGCCCGGCCTGCATCTTCTCGCCCATCTGCAAGCCGACGCGCATCCGGCATTCGTCGTCATCGCCGCAGGCGGACATGGCCTTGATGATCTGGTCGTAGCCCTGGGGCAGCCCACCGGCACTGGCCCCGATGTCGGGATCCATGACGTCGCGGGCCCAGTCGCCGTTCATCGGCCCCTCGTTGCGCATGGGGAATTCCAGGCGCAGCTTCCGGTTCACCTTGATGTTCTCGTGGGACTTCCCATCCGGCCCCTTGTGCGTGGCCGCACCGGTGAGGGTGACGTCCAGCCGGAGGGTGCCGGTCTCTGCGTTCATCACTGCGGATTGCGCGGCCGCCATGCCGGCGGTGGCACCGGAGGTGGCCAGGGCGGCGGCAGCCAGCAGGAGTCCGGTCAGGGTCTTGGGCGTTCCCATCGTCATCCACTCCCTTCGAACACGGCATGCGCGATGGCAGCGCCGCAACGGTGTCTGTAACGGCCGATCAACACACCAGTTTTCACACTTATTGTCAAATGGATGGGCCGATTTGTTAGACGGACGCAGAGCGCCAGAAGACTACCACAAGATCTCCGACGAAATTGTGACGCGCACAGACTTTCAGGACTCGGCGGTTTTCTGGAGCTTTCCACACACTCACCGGAAAATGCAGGCGTCCTTTCATTACACTTCGCGGAAACAATGGTTTTGAAAAATCGATTCCGTGTCGACCTCCGCCCGGAACACCGCGGGGCGGGACCTTGCCGCCGCGACAAAGCTCATCCCCGCTCCCGACGCACCGGGAGGATGCGTCAGTGCAACGGGCCACCACCGTGTCGAAGGAACAGGACGGCGCCGTCCCGGCCTGCGTTGTGAAGCGCACCAGTGCCGAGCCGGGCTCTCGCCCGCTTCAGGCGGCGGCCCGCGTCTGGGACTTGGCCTCCGCCGCACCCTGACGGATTTGCTGGCGCATGGTGCGCCCGCGAAGGCGGATCAAAGTCCATGCCACCCGGCTCACCAAGCCGTAGACCGCCCCCCGCTCCTCGAATCCGCACGCCTTGAAGACCAGAGCGATGCCGTTCTCCACGTGTTGGCGCTGATACATGGCGTATGCCCGGCCCATGTACTGGCGGTTCGCCTCGTTCAGATCGCCGGGCGGCATGCCGTTGGCACACCGGTAGGCCTGGGCGAGTTCCTCGTCCTCGGTTTCCACGATCCGCCCGAGCGCCACCTTCAGCCGCTCGAACCGGGTCAGCCGCTCCTGCTCCAGGTACCGCGCGAGATGCTTGGAAAACAGCTTGTAGTGCCGGATCTCGTCCTGGGCGATCTTCTTCGCGATCTCCCGCAGGACGGGTTCGCGGGTGACGTCGCGAAGCGCCGTGTAGTACGAGCTGGTGCCCGTTTCGACCATGCAGCGCGCCACCAGTTCACCGCTGCGCGACCCCCGCACGGACTGGTTGACGTTCAGGTTCAGGCGGAAGCTGTTGGTGAAATCCTTGAACGCGGCCTCCAGGCGGAAGGCCGGATCGGCCATTTCCGCCCACCGGCCCAACGCCGCCCCGTGCTGCACCTCTTCCACCGCCCAGGCCTTCGCCGCCTCCTGGAACGCGGGATCGTCGGCAAAGACATTGCACAGGTACGTCGCATAGTCGTTGGCGTTGTATTCGACCAGGGCCGCCGCCTTGACGAGTTTCAGCAACTCCGGTTCGACCAGGGCGGGATCGAACTGCGACCAGGGCAGGTCGTCGAGGGTCCAATGCCGGTAAGCCATCGTGCCGCGTCCCCTTGCCTGATTTCTCGCCGCCCCGTGCCCCGCCCCTACGCCCGGGAACGGCCGGAGCAAGGCCGAATGCCCGCCCAAAACGGAAAAGGGGTCGGCTCGGCCGACCCCGTATCCCTGGAAAACCACTTCGAAGGCAAGAGCCCAATGGACCGCCGGCCTTGCCGGGCTGGTCTCCGGCTCAGACCACCGGCTGACCGGTCACGGCTTCCAGCTTCGCGCGCGCGATGGCCAAACGAGCCTGGATGGCCTGACGCTCGCTGTCCGACTTGCTGTCGTCCACGTCCTCGGAAAGATCGCGAACCTGCTGTTCGGCCTCGGCGCGGTCGATCTGCGCCACCGGAGTTGCCTCCTCGGCCAGGACCGTGCACCGGGTCTCGGTCACCTCGGCAACCCCGCCCGCGACAAAAATGCGGTCCGTGATCTGGTCGCCCTCGTACAGGTCGACCACCCCCGGCCCCAGAGTGGCGATCAGCGGAGCATGACCGGGTTGGGCGCCGAAATAGCCTTGGCTGCCCGGCATGATGACCATGGTCGCCGGGCGGGAGACCACGAGCCTCTCCGGCGACACCAGCTCGAATTCGACCGTCTCGGCCATGCGTGTCCTCGATGCTCAATGGTCAGGCCCGATCCCGGCGATACCGGGATCGGGCCGACCTTCCATCCTTTAGCCGCTTGGGCCGTCCGCTCAGGCGGCTTCGGCCGCCATCTTGCGGGCCTTGGCGACCGCCTCGTCGATGGTGCCGACCATGTAGAAGGCGGCTTCCGGCAGGTGGTCGTATTCGCCTGCGACGATGCCCTTGAAGCCGCGCACCGTCTCCTCCACGGGCACGAACACGCCCGGGGTGCCGGTGAACACTTCCGCCACGTGGAACGGCTGCGACAGGAAGCGCTGGATCTTGCGGGCGCGGGCCACCGTGAGTTTCTGCTCCTCGGTCAGCTCGTCCATGCCCAGGATGGCGATGATGTCCTGGAGCGCCTTGTACTCCTGCAGCACGCGCTGGACGTTGCGGGCGACGGCGTAGTGCTCCTCGCCGACGACGCGCGGGTCCAGGATGCGGCTGGTGGAGTCCAGCGGGTCCACCGCCGGGAAGATCGCCTGCTCCGCGATGGAGCGCGACAGCACGGTGGTGGCGTCCAGGTGGGCGAAGGACGTGGCCGGAGCCGGGTCGGTCAGGTCGTCGGCGGGCACATAAATGGCCTGCACCGAGGTGATCGAGCCCTTCTTGGTGGAGGTGATGCGCTCCTGCAGGGCGCCCATGTCCGTCGCCAGAGTGGGCTGGTAACCCACCGCCGACGGAATGCGGCCGAGCAGCGCCGACACTTCCGAACCCGCCTGGGTGAAGCGGAAGATGTTGTCCACGAAGAACAGAACGTCCTGGCCCTGTTCGTCGCGGAAGTACTCGGCGAGCGTCAGGCCGGTCAGGCCCACGCGGGCACGCGCACCCGGCGGCTCGTTCATCTGGCCGTAGACCAGCGCCACCTTGGAGCCTTCGGTCGAACCGTTGTCGCCCAGCTTGATGACGCCGGCGTCGATCATCTCGTGGTAGAGGTCGTTGCCCTCGCGGGTCCGCTCACCCACGCCGGCGAAGACCGACACGCCACCGTGCGCCTTCGCGACGTTGTTGATCAGTTCCTGAATGGTGACGGTCTTGCCGACGCCGGCACCGCCGAACAGGCCGATCTTTCCGCCCTTGGCGTAGGGAGCCAGAAGGTCGATGACCTTGATGCCGGTGACCAGCATCTCCGCCTCGGTCGCCTGATCGACGAAGGAGGGCGCCTGCTTGTGGATGCGGTCCTTCTGCTTGGCGACGAGGGGACCGCGCTCGTCGATCGGGTCGCCGATGACGTTGATGATGCGGCCCAGCGTCTCCGGCCCGACGGGGACCGAAATGGGGGCGCCGGTGTTCACGACCTCACCACCGCGGACGAGGCCGTCGGTGCTGTCCATCGCGATCGTGCGGACGATGCTCTCGCCCAGATGCTGCGCCACTTCGAGGACGAGGGCCTTGCCCTCGTTCTGGGTGTGAAGCGCGGTCAAGATCTCGGGCAGTTCGCCCTCGAACTGCACGTCCACGACGGCGCCCGTCACCTGGATGATCCGGCCGATCGTGTTCGCTGCCTGCCTGGTGTCCGGCATTTGGGTGGGCTCCTCGGGGTGCTGTTTCTTGCGTCAGACGGCTTCCGCACCGGAGATGATCTCGATCAGCTCCTTGGTGATGTTGGCCTGGCGCGTACGGTTGTAGACAAGGGTCAGCCGGTTGATCATGTCACCGGCGTTGCGTGTGGCGTTGTCCATCGCGGTCATGCGCGCGCCCTGCTCGCTTGCGGCGCTCTCGAGAAGCGCGCGGTAGACCTGGATGGACAGGTTGCGGGGCAGAAGATCGTTCAGGATCTCCGCCTCGCTGGGTTCGAACTCGTACAGGGCGCGGGCGTCGCCGCCCTGTGCCGTCTCCTCCACCGGTGCCGCCTCGGGCACGGCGAAGGGGATCAGCTGCTGCACCGTGACGATCTGCGCGATGGCCGACTTGAAGCGGTTGTACACGACCGAGGCGACGTCGAATTCGCCCGCGTCGAACAGCTCCAGGATCTTCCGGGAGATCATGTCGGCTTCGGCGAAGGACAGGCGCTTGCGGCCGACGTCGTCCCAGGTGTGCACGACGAGGCTGCCGAACTCGCGGCGCAGCTGGTCGCGGCCCTTGCGGCCGACGACCAGCAGCTTCACGGTCTTGCCCTCTCCTTGCAGGCGCTGGACCTGCCGGCGCACTTCGCGGACGACGGTGGTGTTGAACGCCCCGCACAGCCCGCGGTCGGACGTGACCACCAAAAGCAGATGCACGTCGTCCTTGCCGGTGCCGGCCATCAGGCGCGGCGCCTCGCTGCCGGTGTCCACACCGGCAGCCAAGCTCGCCAGCATCCGCCCCATCCGCTCGGCGTAGGGCCGGCCGGCTTCGGCCTGCTCCTGCGCGCGGCGCAGCTTGGACGCGGCGACGAGCTTCATCGCCGAGGTGATCTTCTGCGTCGCCTTGACGCTGGAGATCCGGTTTCGGAGGTCCTTGAGGCTGGGCATGCGCCGGCCGCTCCCTGAGGGTTCCCGCTTGTGCCGGCCGTCAGGCCACGAAGACCTTCACGAAGTTCTCGAGGAAAGCCTTGAGCTTTTCCTCGGTCTCCTTCGAAAGGGCCTTTTCCGTGCGGATCGCCTCCAGGATGCCCTGGCCGCGGCTGCGCAGCTCCTCGATGAAGCGCTGCTCGAACCGGTTGACCTCGTTCACGGGCACCCGGTCCAGATAGCCGCGCACACCGGCGAAGATCGAGCAGACCTGCTCCTCGACCGGCATCGGCTGGAACTGCGGCTGCTTGAGCAGTTCGGTCAGACGCGCACCGCGGGCCAGCAGGCGCTGGGTCGCCGCGTCGAGGTCCGAAGCGAACTGGGCGAAGGCCGCCATTTCGCGGTACTGGGCCAGCTCCAGCTTGATGGTGCCGGCGACCTGCTTCATGGCCTTGATCTGCGCGGCGGAACCGACGCGCGACACCGACAGGCCGACGTTAATGGCCGGACGGATACCGCGGTAGAACAGGCCGGTTTCCAGGAAGATCTGGCCGTCGGTGATCGAGATCACGTTGGTCGGGATGTACGCCGAGACGTCGCCCGCCTGGGTTTCGATCACCGGCAAGGCGGTGAGCGAGCCGGCGCCATGCTCCTCGTTCATCTTCGCCGCCCGCTCCAGCAGGCGGGAGTGCAGGTAGAACACGTCGCCGGGGTAGGCTTCGCGCCCCGGCGGACGACGCAGCAGCAGCGACATCTGGCGATAGGCGACGGCCTGCTTGGACAAGTCGTCGTACACGATCACGGCATGCATGCCGTTGTCGCGGAAGAACTCGCCCATGGCGCAGCCCGCGTAGGGCGCCAGGAACTGCAGCGGGGCCGGCTCGGATGCCGTCGCGGCGACGACGATCGAGTATTCGAGCGCGCCGTTGTCCTCCAGCATCTTCACGATCTGGGCGACCGTGGAGCGCTTCTGGCCGACGGCGACGTAGATGCAGTAGAGCTTCTTGCTCTCGTCGCCCTGGGCGTTGATGGCCTTCTGATTGATGAAGGTGTCGATGGCCACCGCGGTCTTGCCGGTCTGGCGGTCACCGATGATCAGCTCGCGCTGGCCGCGGCCGACCGGCACCAGGGCGTCGATCGCCTTCAGGCCGGTCTGCATCGGCTCGTGCACCGACTTGCGCGGGATGATGCCCGGCGCCTTCACGTCGACGCGGCGCATTTCGGTGGCCTGGATCGGGCCCTTGCCGTCGATCGGATTGCCCAGCGCATCGACCACGCGGCCCAGAAGGCCGCGGCCGACCGGGACTTCAACGATGGCGCCAGTGCGCTTGACGATGTCGCCTTCGCGGATGCGGCTGTCGTCGCCGAGCACCACGACACCGACGTTGTCGGTTTCGAGGTTGAGCGCCATCCCTTTGACGCCGCCCGGGAACTCGACCATTTCGCCGGCCTTGACGTTGTCCAGGCCGTACACGCGCGCCACGCCGTCGCCAACCGACAGCACCTGGCCAACCTCGGCGACATCCGCCTCGGTGCCGAAATTGGCGATCTTCTGCTTCAGGATGGCGGAAATTTCCGCAGCCCGGAGTTCCATAGGGTCAGCCTCCCAGAACCGGAGCCTTCAGAGCGCTCTGCAGGCGATTGAGCTTTGACTTGACGGACGCGTCCACGAGGCGTGAGCCCACCTTGACGACGATGCCGCCGATGAGTGACGGGTCGACGGCCGCGCGCACGGTCACCTTCTGGCCCATGCTGCGCTTCAACGCATCCGTCACGGCGTTCAATTGGGTTTGCGTCAACGGCTCCGCACTCCACACATCCGCGGTCATTTCGCCGCGGCGGCGGGCCAGTTCGGCCAGGAATGCGTCCGCCATTGTGGTGATGGCAAACAGGCGGCGGTTGTCGGCCACCACGCCGACGAAGTTGCGCACCAGCTCGGATATGCCGGCGGCCTCCATCACGGCCTGGATTGCCGCACCCTGCTCGGCGCGCCCGATCACCGGGCTGCGCACAACGCGCTGCAGCTCCACGTTCGACTGGACCAAATCGCGCAACACGGTCAGGTCGCGCGCAGTTTCGTCCAGAGCCTTGCGGTCGTCCGCCAGCTCGAACAAAGCGGACGCGTAGCGCGCCGCAAGTCCGGATGCGCCTCGATCGATCGCCACTGTCCCTCGCGTGGGCCCTAACGGACCCGAATGAAATCAGGGGCTTGGAAGAATTCGATTCGGTCCGCGGAGGCCCCCCTCCCGGACGTGGGCGGTTCCGTAGCACACCGCTTGGAGGTGCGCAACAGGGCGCGCGAAAGGCGCAACGCACACCCCTCCACGGCATGCCATTCCACTTTAAGACAGGATTAACCCTGACGCGCCATCCTGGACGCGCAAAACCCGCGCCCAACTCGCCTCGGTCGTCCCATGAACGTCATCGCCTTTCCGAGCCCGCGCCTCACACCCGACGATCTGGCGCTGTTCGAGCGCATCGCGTCGCCCATGCTGAAACGCGGCCTGTGGTCCCACATCCGCCGCGACACCGGTCCCGGCTACGACAAGATCGAGGTCGAGATCCCCGAGGTGCCGCGCCCCCTGTTCACGTTCGAGCGCGTGCGCGGCGGCCGCTACCGCCTGGTCCTGCACGAGCGCGACGGCGGCACCTACGAGATCGGCCGCGGCATGACCGCCAAGGAATGCCTGCGGATCTGGCACCGCCAGGCCGAACAGGCCGGCGAGCGCGGCGCTCTTTAAGGTGCGCCCGCCGGGCGCCGTCCTTTATGGGCGGAGCCGAATCGGCGCTTGGATGACCATCGAACCACGCGGCCGGAATGCCAACAGCCCCTGGGCACACCCGCTCAGGGGCTGTTCTTTTTGATCGGCGGCCTCGGGCGGCATCGGAAGGACCGGCCACCCGGAACCGTCTACGCCAGGGCCTCGATGGCGATGCGCGTCGCCAATGTCAGCGGATCCGGCAGCCCGTCCAGCGGGAACCATCCCGCGGCTGCCAGGGCCTGGGGCTCGCGCACCACCGGCGTCCCTTCCACCACATGGGCCAAATAGACCGGAGCCACCCAGTGGTCGCCCCGGGCGGGATCGATGTGGTCGGCAACGCAAAGCAGGCGGTCGAGCGTGATGCGGATGCCCAGTTCCTCCTCGATTTCGCGGCACACCGCCGCCGGGACCGGCTCCATCCAATCGACCTTGCCCCCGGGAAGCCCCCAGTGCCCGGCCTCCGGGTCGCGGAGCCGCTTCACCAGCAGAAGGCGATTGCCGTCGAGAATGGCCGCGCCGCACCCGACGCGCGGCCCCGTTCCGCCTGTCATGTGCGCACGCCCTACTCGGCGGCCATCCGGACGGCGCCGCGCAGGTCGACCGAGACGAGCTGGCTGACGCCCCGCTCCATCATCGTCACGCCGAACAGGCGGTCCATGCGGGCCATGGTCATGCGGTGGTGCGTGACCACCAGGAACCGCGTCCGGTCGGCCTTTGCCATCTCGTCCACCAGCGAGCAGAAACGGTCCACGTTCGCCTCGTCGAGCGGCGCATCCACCTCGTCCAGCACGCAGATCGGGGCCGGATTGGTCAGGAACACCGCGAACAGCAGGGCGATGGCAGTCAAAGCCTGTTCGCCGCCCGACAGCAGCGACAACACCTGCAGCTTCTTGCCCGGCGGACTGGCGTAGATCTCGAGTCCGCTGTTCAGCGGGTCGTCGCCTTCCACCAGCTTCAAGTGCGCCTTGCCGCCGCCGAACAGGCGGGTGAACAGGTCCTGGAAATGCCGGTCCACCGTTTCGAACGAGCTGGCCAGGCGCTCCCGCGCCTCGCGGTTCAGATGCTGGATGGCCTGGCGCAGGCGGCCGATGGCGGCGACCAGGTCCTCGCGCTCGGTGTGCATGCCGGCGACCTGGACCTCCAGCTCCTGCGCCTCCTGCTCGGCCAGAAGGTTCACGGCTCCCAGCGCCTCGCGCTCGCGAAGCAGCCGCTCCAGCCGCGCCTCCACCTCGGCGGCGGGGGGAAGCGCCTCGTCCGGTGCCAGACCGGCGGCGTTGCGCAGGGCCTGGGGCGGGACCTGGACACGCTCGGCGATCCGCTCGCGCAGGGCTTCCTTGGCCTGCATGGTCTGGGCGACCGCGCCCTCGGCCCGCGCCCGGACCTCCCGCGCCTCCGCCAGACCGCTTTCCGCCGTCCGCAGCCGTTTCTCCACCTCGGAGGATGCGGCCTCGGCCGCGGCCAGGGCCTCGGCGGCCCGCCCCCGTGCCCGCTCGGCGACGCCGATCCGGCCCACCAGCGCCTGGCGTTCCGTTTCGATCTCGGCCGGGCGTCCGGACAGGGCGCGCAACTCGTCCTCGGTCGCCTGGATCCGGGCTTCCAGCTCGGCCACCCGGCCGGCCGCCCCTTCGGACCGGGTGCGCCAGGACGCCTCCTCCTGGGCGATGGCGGCCAAGCGCTGGCGCCGGGCCTGCGCCTCGCGCGTCAGCCGGTCCAGATCGGCCTGGGCGGTGGCCTGGCCCGCCCGTTTTTCCGCCAAGCGGGTACGGACCTCGCCCACCGTTTGGCGCGCGGCCGAGATGTCCGGCAACGCCGCTTCGGACGTCCGGGCCTCGGCCAGCCGCTCCTCCATCTCCGCGGCTTCGGACGCGACCCGCCCGATCGCCTCGTCGATGGCGGCCAGACGCGTTGCCGTGGCGTCGGCCGCCTGGGCGAGCTTGGCCCGCCTGTCCTTGGCCGCGTTCACGGCGTCGAAGGCCCGGCGCACGGAGTCGCGGGCCTGGGCGTCGCGGGCGGCCGCCTCCGATGCCGCGATCCGGGCTTGGTCGGCGGCCGCCTTCGCCTCCGCCGCCCTGGCATCGGCCCCCGCCAACTGCTTTTCCAGTTCGGCCAGACGGTTCTTCTGCTGCAAGCGCAACGCCGCCTGCGTGGGGGCGCCGGCCCGCACCACCAGCCCGTCCCAGCGCCAAGCCGCGCCATCGGCGGTCACCAGCACCTGACCGGGCCGCAGATCGGACGCCAGCCGCTCGCCCATGGCGGCGTCCTCGACCAGGCCGATGAGACCCAGCGCGCGGGCGAGCGCATCGGGGGCCTCCACATGGGGCGCCAGGGGCTGCGCGCCTGCGGGCAGCGGTGGCGGGGCGTCGTAGGGCGGCAACGCGTTCCAATGCACCGGCGCCTTGGCGTCCAAGGGCGCGGTCAGATCGTCGCCGAGCGCGGCGGCGAACGCGGCCTCGAACCCCGGCGCCACGCGGACCGCGTCGATCAGCGGCGGAAACGCGTCGCGTGCGGCCGATCGCAACAGGCTGCGCAGTCCGTCGGCCTCCGCCCTCAGCCGCGACCGCGCGGCCTCGGCCTGCTGCAGCACCTCGCGCGCCTTGATTTGGCCGGTGTCCGCCGCGAGTCGCACCTTGTCCGCGGCCTCGGCCTCGGCCTTTGCGGACGCCAGGGCGCCCTCGGCCGCGACGACCGCGGCCTCCGCGGCGGCAAGGTCGGGCCGTGCGGCCTCGTCGGCCGCGAGCCGGGAACGGTCCCTGTCCAGCTCGTCCCGCCGCCGGGTGAGCTGCGTCAGGCGCTGGCCCAGCTCCTGCGACGCGCGTTGAAGGGTGCCACGCCGGGCCTCGGCCGCGGCCACCTCTTCGGTCAGGCGCTGCAACTCGCGCTCGAGCCCGTCCACGGCGTCCCGGGTTTCGGCCAGGACGTTGCGGGCGGCGGCCTCGGCCTCCGCTTCGTTGCCCTGGGCGGCAACCAGACGGTCCCGCTCGTCCGCCAAGCGTCCCAGCGCGGCCGTCGCGTCCGCCGCCAGCGACGCTTCGCGCCCGAGATCGCCCTTCGCCTGCGCCAGCCGCCGCTCGGCCTGGGCACGCGCATCGGCGACGCGGCGTTCCTCCGCGTCCAACTGTTCCTTCGCGACCCGCAGGCGCTGCAAGGCCGCGCTGGCCTCGACCTCCGCCTTGCGCAATTCGGGCAGGCCGCCCGCGGCCTCGGTCCGGACGGTCGCGGTCCGGGCGACTTCGGCCATCAGGGTGGCGACATGGCCGTCGGCTTCGGCGAAGGCGCGGCGGGCCGCCGTCTCCGCCGCTTCGGCCGCATCCCAACGCAGGATCAGCAGCATCGCGTCGGCGCGGCGGACTTGCTCCTGCACGTTGCGGTACCGGCTGGCCTGGCGGGCCTGGGTCTTGAGGGCCTTCAACTGGCCCTCCAGGGTCCGGATGATGTCGTCCAGGCGCGTCAGGTTCTGCTCGGCCGCACGCAGCTTCAGCTCGGCCTCGTGCCGACGCGTGTGCAGCCCCGCGACGCCGGCCGCCTCCTCCAGGAGGGCGCGGCGCTCGGACGGCTTGGCATTGATGAGCGCGCCGACCCGCCCCTGGCTGACGAGCGCCGCCGAGCTGGCCCCCGTCGCCGCGTCGGCGAACAGGATCTGCACGTCGCGGGCGCGGACCAGCTTGCCGTTCACGCGGTAGTCGGATCCCGCACCGCGTTCGATCCGGCGCGAGATCTCCAGCTCGTCCTCGTTGTTGAAGGCGGCGGGCGCAAGGCGCCGACGGTTGTCCACCGTCAACACCACCTCGGCGACGTTGCGGGCGGGCCGCGCCGTGGTGCCGCCGAAGATGACGTCGTCCATCTCCTCGCCGCGCATCCGGCGCGCCGAGGTTTCGCCCATCACCCAGCGCAACGCCTCGACAAGGTTGGACTTGCCGCAGCCGTTGGGGCCGACGATCCCGGTGGTGCCGGGCTCGATCAGGAGTTCGGTCGGATCGACGAAACTCTTGAACCCGGACAGGCGCAGCCGCGTGAACTGCATGTCAGGCGCGGTTCCGCATCAGGTCCGGAGCATCGGGAGCAGGCCGGCGGGGGCGGCAGGCGCACCGGGGACCCGATGGGAAACGGCCGCCGCCCGCACGCATCAGCCCCGCGGCAGAGCGCGGTCGAGCGCCTGGCGGAACACGTCGGCCGGCTGTGCGCCGACGATGCGATCCCGGCCGTTGTTGATGACGAAGGTGGGGGTGGAGGTGACGCTGTACTGCTTTTCCGCGTCCAGGCGGCGCTGCAGCAGCCAGTTCCCCAGGTCCTGGTTGTTCACGCAGGCCTGGAAGTCCGCCTCGCTCAGCCCCGCCAGCCGAGCCGTCTGTTGCAGGGCACGCTGCGGATCCTGGCCGCCCGTCCACTGCTCCTGGCTGCGGAACAGGATGTCGACGAACGGGAAGTACCGATCGGCCGGCAGGCAGCGGGCCGCCATGGCACCGGCGAGCGCCATGCGGTCGAACGGGAAGTCGCGGTAGACGATCTTCACCTTGCCGGTGTCGATGTAGTCCGCCTTGAGCTGCGGCAGGATGTTGTTGTGGAAGTTCGCGCAGTGCGGGCAGGTCAGCGACGAGTATTCGATGACCGTCACGGGCGCGTTCGGGTTGCCCAGCACCCGCTCCGCGTAAAGGGGGTTCTGCTCCTGGCCGGCCGGCGGCGGGGTCGTCGCCAGTTCCCCGCCCGGCGTGGCGGCATTGGCCGTGGCCACCGCCCCTCCGGCCGAGGGGGCCGGATCCTGCCGGGTGCCGAAGTAGACACCCGCCCCGCCACCGACGGCGAGCACCGCAACGACGGGCAGAACGATACGCATATTGGGGGCCATGAGCCTCAACCCTACTAGATATTGAAAAAAGATAGGCCCGCAGGGCCGGCGTTGCAACCTCGATCAGCCTTTCCCGCGGGATGTCATGGCGCGGGCAAGCGAGGACAGGGTCTCCTTCAACTCCGGATCGGTGACGGAATTGAGGCACTGTTCCAGGCCCGACAGGCGGACCGCATCGGGCGCGCCGATCGGCCGCGCCCGGCGCTGGATGGCGCCGCGCCGGCTGCCGGGCGGGCCCTGCACGAGCTTCAGGCGCACCACGGCGGCATAGCCGAAAAAGGCGTTCACCCGCTCCAGCACCTGGGCTTCGGAGTGTTGGAGTTCCAGGGCCGCGGCACCGGTGACCCGGAGGTGCAGCACGGCACCGTCCCGCCGGCCCGGCGGGAACACCAGCTTGAAGGGCACCGCATGGTCCGCAAGATGGGGACCGACCACGCTGGCCCAATCGGCGAGCAGCGGCCCGAACGCCAGCCCGCGGCGCTTCATGGCGCCGGAGGCGAGTGTGGGGACGATGGCGGCAAGCGTGCGGGGTCCGCTCATCTGCGGGTGGGCTCCGTGATCCGGGATAACCATATTTACGCGGACTATCCCCGTTCGAACAGTGTCCGGGCAGGGCCCGTCCACCCGGCAACCGTCCAACCGATGACAGATCCCGCCTCCCCGTCCGCCCGGCTGCTCGCCTGGTACGACCGGCACCACCGCGTCCTGCCCTGGCGTGCGCCGCCGGGCGCCGCCGCCGATCCGTACCAGGTCTGGCTGTCCGAAATCATGCTGCAGCAGACGACCGTGGCGGCGGTGGCCGGCTATTTCCGGGCCTTCCTGGACCGATGGCCGACGGTCCGGGATCTGGCGGCGGCCCCGTTGGACGAGGTGCTCACGGCGTGGGCCGGACTCGGTTACTACGCCCGCGCCCGCAACCTGCACCGTTGCGCCCAGGTGGTGGCCGGGGAGCTCGGCGGCCGGTTCCCCGAGGACGAGGCCGGCCTGCTGGCCCTGCCCGGAGTCGGCCCCTACACGGCCGCGGCGATCGCAGCCATTGCGTTCGGCCGCCCGGCGACGGCGGTGGACGGCAACATCGAACGCGTGGTGGCGCGCCTGTTCGCCCTGACCGATCCGTTGCCCGCGGCCAAGAACAGGCTGAAGGCCATGGCCGCGACGCTGGTTCCGTCGTCGCGGCCGGGCGATCACACCCAGGCCATGATGGATCTGGGTGCCACCATCTGCGTGCCGCAACGGCCGAAGTGCATCCTGTGCCCGCTGGCGGAGGATTGCCGGGCGCGCGCCCTCGGGATCGCCGGCACGCTTCCGGCCAAGGCCGCCAAGCCCGTGCGTCCGCTGAAGCGCGGCACCGCCTTCTGGGTCCTGAACCCGGATGGCGCCGTGCTGCTGCGCCGGCGCCCCGAAAAGGGCCTGTTGGGCGGCATGATGGAGGTGCCCTCCTCCGACTGGCGCGCGGTCGACCGGTCGGGGAACGGCATCGCCGATGACGGGGCCGGTCTGGCCGCCGCCCCGGTACCGGCGGAATGGCGCCGGCTGCCCGGGCTGGTGCGCCACGGCTTCTCCCATTTCGAGTTGGAGCTTGCGGTGGTCGCGGGCCGGGCCCTTGATGGCTGGCGGCAGGCGGACGGCGTCTGGGTGCCGCTCGACCGTCTTTCGGAACAGGCCATCCCGACCGTGATGCGCAAGGTGGTGAAACATGCGCTGGCGCATGCTTGAGAAGGTGGCCGCCGCGGCGGGCCTTCTGGTTTCCATGGCCCTGCCGGCGGCAGCCCGCGCGCAGCAGGCGGTGGATCTGGCCCTGGTGCTGGCGGTGGACGCGTCGGCCAGCATCACCGACGGCGGCTGGACGTTCCAGTTGCGCGGCCATTCCGCGGCGTTCCGCAACCCCCGGGTCGCGGATGCCATCGCATCCGGGCCGCATGGACGCATTGCGGTGACGGTGGCGCGCTTCGCCGGGCCGAACTCGCTTTCCACCCTGGTTCCCTGGACGATCGTGGGATCGGCCGCCGAGGCCGAGGCCTTCGCCGCCGCCATCGACGCCGCACCGACCGCCGGCCGGGGGGGTGCGACCGCGGTGGGCAGTGCCATGGATGCCGCGGCCAAGCTGCTCGCCACGGCCCCCGGCGAGGCGCCGCGGCGAACCATCGACCTCAGCAGCAACGGCTTCTCCAACGCCGGCATCGCCCCGGAAGAGGCCAAGCCGCGCCTGGAAGCCGCCGGCATCACGCTGAACGCGCTGGTGATCCTGGACGAGTACGATTGGCTGGAAGAGTACTACCAGGAAAACGTCATCGCCGGCCCCGGTGCGTTCGTGCGGACGGCCGAGGACCGCGACAGCTTCTACGAGGCCATCCTGGGCAAGCTGGTGCTGGAAATTTCGGCCCGGCCCGATCCGCAGTCCGGCATCCGGGCGTTCGCGGCCCGCTGACGGTCAGAACCCACCCCCATCGCCGCGCGTTCACACCCTGATACGCTAGGATGCCATGGGGTTTGCCGCGCAATGAGGGCTTTGTGGATCGCTGCCGCAACCTTGGCGCTGCTGGCCGGCTGCGATGACTTCCCGAAAGACAGTGCGGGCTCGCTGGCGCGCATCCACGACGGCGAGGTGCGGGTCGGGGTGGCCGACAATCCGCCCTGGGTGGTTTTCGAGGGCGACCGCGTAACGGGTGTCGAGCCGGCGTTGATCCAGGCCTGGGCGGACGGGCTGGGTGCCCAGGTCCACTGGGTCCGTGGTGCCGAGGCCGAACTGGTCGAGGCCTTGAACCGCCGCGAGCTGGACCTCATGGCCGCCGGCTTGAGCCACAGGACTCCACACGCCTCGCGGCTTGGCCTGACGCAACCCTATCTGGAGACCGCGATCCGGGTCGGCGCACCGGCCGGCGAACCGGTCCCGGACGATCTTGCGGGCATGCAGGTCGCGGTGCCGCCCGGACGGCCGGCCCTTGTCGGCCGGCTGCGGGACGAGAAGGCCGTCCCGGCGGAAGGGAACGGACAGGGCGCCCGTGCCGCCAAGCTGGTGGCGGGCTACGATGTCGAGCTGGAGGCCGAGGGCCTGTCTCCCGGCGGCCGTCGGCTGCACACGGAAAAGCGGGTGATGGCCGTCATGCCGGGCGAAAGCGCCCTTCTGCTCGATCTCGACCGCTTCCTGCTGGGCGTGGACGAGGCGGCCCTGCGGCGGCGCGCGGCCGAGGAGGCCCGGCGATGAAGACGGCACCGGGTTTCGAATTCCCGCCGGACATGGCCCGGCAGCTCCACAAGGCGCGGCGGCTGGAGTGGCTGTCCCTCCTTTACGTCGGTTCGGCGGCGGCCCTGCTGTGGGTGACCATGGGCTCGTCCCAGGCCATGCGGACCGGCTTCTTCGACGACCTTATCAGCCTGGTTCCCGCCATCGCGTTCCTGGTCTGCACCCGGATCGCGCCGCGCACGCCGGACCAAACCTTCCCCTACGGCTACCACGGCGTGGTCTCGATCGGCTATCTGACCGCGTCGCTGGCGCTGGTGGCCATGGGCCTGTTCCTGCTGATCGAGGCGGTGGCCAAGTTCGCCCTGGGCGAGCGCACCACCATCGGCGGCATGCACCTGTTCGGGCATACGGTCTGGGCGGGGTGGCCGATGCTGGTTGCCCTGGCCTACAGCAGCATCCCGTCCTTCTTCCTGGGCCGGGCGAAGCTGCGCCTGGGGCCGAAGATCCACGACAAGATCCTGTTCGCCGATGCGCAGATGATGAAGGCGGACTGGATGGTCGGGGTGGCGACCGCGATCGGCGTGCTCGGCGTCGGCTTCGGCTACTGGTGGATGGACCCGCTGGCCGCGGCGGTCGCGTCGTTCGACATCCTGAAGGACGGGTTCACCAACGTCGGCGTCGCCGTCGCGGACCTGATGGAGCGCCGGCCGCGCAAGACCGACCGGTCCGGCGACGAACCGCTGCCCGACGAAATCCGGCGCCGCATGGAGGATCTGGCGTGGGTGCGGACCGCCGACGTCCGCCTCCGCGAGGTGGGCCACGTGTTCTTCGGCGAAGTGTTCGTGGTCCCGCGCGACGGCGTGCCGAACCTGCCGGCACGCATCCGCGAGGCGGTGGACATGGTGAAGGGCCTGAACTGGCGCGTGCACGATGTGACCGTCACGGCCCTCGACCGGCCGCTTGAACCGCAGGCCGAAGGAAGCACCCAGGCTCCGCCCGAACGCCTGGCGGCACGCGGTTCCTGAGCCGGTCCGCCCCTTTCCGGCTTGGCCGTGCATGCCGGCCGTGATTGCCCCCCGCGGGACCGCTGCCGGTGTCGTGGACTGGGGACCGGCCCGGCGAGGGAGGGGGCGACGATGCTTTGCGCGCGCATGGCTTTTACCAGCGCATGGGCTGGGTGCGTTCCGGATCGACGGCCGATGGGTCGATCGTCTACATCCGGTGCGGGCACGATCCGGACGGGCCCAGCCCCGCCCACAGACTGAGCCTGGGTGGTGCGCCGGCCGCCGGCTCCACCCACACGGCATCAAGGTGAGGGGACGTCCCCACGGCGGCGCTCCAGCCGCACGCCGACGACGCATCCGGGCATCACGTCGGGCTTCTCGACCTGGACCCGCACCGCCACCACGCGGGGGTCGGCCAAGCAGGCCGCGGCGATACGTTCGCCCAGCGTCTCGACCAGGAAGGTGTGGCTGTCGCCCACCGCGCCCCGCGCCGCATCGGCCAGCAGCTCGTACGACAGCACGTCCTCGATCCGGTCGCGGGGCGCGGCCGGAAGCTCCACGTCGGCTTCGATCCCGATGCGGACCGCCTGCCCGCCGGTCTGCTCGTGGGCGTGCACGCCGATGCGCGCGTCCACCACCAGGTCGCGGAGCAGAAGGGTGTAACGGGCGGTCGGGGCGGTTGAAGGCATCTGGTGCGGCGATCCATTGCGGACACGGGCCGGTCCGGGACAAAGGACTAGCCGGCCGGGCAAGGACATGGCAACGGCCCTGCGCATCCCGAAGACTCCGTTTTGCGCAGCGCACCACCTGTCCTATAGGATCCCG
This sequence comes from Azospirillaceae bacterium, assembly GCA_035645145.1. Lineage (GTDB taxonomy): Bacteria > Pseudomonadota > Alphaproteobacteria > Azospirillales > Azospirillaceae > CANGXM01. The sequence continues at coordinate 35,665 of DASQNC010000017.1, forward strand.
AACCCACCGGCCACCGTCGTCGACCCTGCCAAGAGGCCCGAGATGCCCAAGTTGCACCTGACCCGACGCACCCTGCTGACGGGCGCGGCCGCCAGCGGCCTCGCGCTCGGCCTGAACTGGGAGGCACTGGCCCAGCAGCCCGGCGTCGTGCGCCTGCGCCTGCTGGAGACGACCGACATCCACGTGCACGTGTTCCCGTACGACTACTACCGGGACCGCGAGGACGACACGATGGGTCTGGCCAAGACCGCGACCCTGATCGCGCGGGCACGGGCCGAGGTGCCGAACAGCCTGCTGTTCGACAACGGCGATTTCCTGCAGGGCAACCCCATGGGCGACTGGGTCGCCTATCAGCGCGGCATGCGGGCCGGCGACACGCACCCGGTCATGAACGGCATGCGCGTGCTCGGCTACGATGCCGCGACGCTGGGCAACCACGAATTCAACTACGGCCTCGACTTCCTGGACAAGGTGCTGTCCGGCGCCAACTTCCCCATCGTCTGCGCCAACGTGGCCAAGGGGCCGTTGGCCGGGTCGCCGCGCGGCGACCAGACCCTGGTGAAACCCTACACCATCCTCGAACGCACGGTCGTCGACGAGGCCGGCGGGCGCCACCCGCTGAAGGTGGGCGTGATCGGTGTCACCCCGCCCCAGATCATGCAGTGGGACCGGGCGCACCTGGAGGGCAACGCGAACGCCCGCGACATCGTCGAGGCGGCGGCGGCCTGGGTGCCCGAGATGCGCGAGCGCGGGGCGGACATCGTGGTGATGCTGTCCCATTCCGGCATCGCACCGGGCAACCGGGCGGGCGGCGACGAGAACGCCAGCCTGTTCCTGGCCCGCGAGGTGAAGGGCATCGACGCCATCTTCACCGGCCACCAGCACAAGGTCTTCCCCGGCCCCGACTTCACCGGCGACGGCATCGACGCCAAGGCGGGCACGCTGGCCGGCGTCCCCACCGTCATGGCCGGCTTCTGGGGCAGCCACCTCGGCCTGATCGATCTGGTGCTCAAGCGTGACGGCGGCCGCTGGCATGTCCTCGGCCATTCGTCCGAGGCGCGGCCGATCTACAAGCGTGAAGGCCGCACCGTCGTTCCCCAGGCCGAACCCGACGTGCAGGTGATGGCCGCGGTCAAGGCGGACCACGAATCCACCCTGGCCTATGTGCGCCAGCCGGTGGGCAAGATCACCGCCCCCATCAACAGCTACTTCGCCCTGGTCGCCGACGACCCGTCGGTCCAGATCGTGAGCCAGGCCCAGCTCTGGTACGTCGGCCAGCTCCTGAAGGGCACCCCGCACGCGGACCTTCCGGTCCTTTCGGCGGCGGCCCCGTTCAAGGCCGGCGGGCGCGGCGGCGCCGACTACTACACCGACGTCCCGGCCGGCGACATCGCCATCAAGAACGTCGCCGACTTGTACCTGTACCCCAACACCGTCCGTGCCGTGGCGGTGACCGGCGAGCAGGTGAAGGAGTGGCTGGAGCGGTCGGCCGGCATCTTCCGCCAGATCAACCCGTCGGGCGAGGAGCAGCCGCTCCTCGACCCGAACTTCCCGTCCTTCAACTACGACGTCATCGACGGGGTGACCTACCGGATCGACCTGACCAAGCCGTCCCGCTACGACCTGGACGGCAAGCTGGCGAACCCGGACGCCCACCGGATCGTGGACCTGAGGTACCAGGGCAAGCCGATCGATCCGAAGCAGCGCTTCGTCATCGCCACCAACAACTACCGCGCGGGCGGCGGCGGCAAGTTCCCCGGTGCGGACGGCACGACCATCATCCTGGAAGCGCCGGACACTAACCGCGACGTGCTGGTCCGCTACATCGCCGAGCGAGGCACCATCGACCCGTCGGCGGACGGCAACTGGGGCTTCGTGCCGGTGCCGGGCGCGACCAATGTCGTGTTCGACAGCGCCCCCCAGGCCCAGCAGTACCTGTCATCGGCCAAGGGTGTCGCCTTCGTGGGTCCGTCGCAGGAAGGCTTTGCGAAGTACAGGCTCGACCTGTCCGCATAAGGACGGCCCGTCGCCCCGGCCACTCGCCGGGGCGACGGGCTGGATTTCCGGTGTTACCGGGTCAGATCGCGGGATCGTAGGCGTGGGCACCCTGCTCCTGGCGGACCGGGTCCTGGCGGACCGGGGCCGCGAAATCCTGGCGGCCGGAGCTCGTGACGCCCCGGCGCCCCATGCCGCCCTGCCCCCGGTTCTCGATCATCGCCTTCACCGGGCAGTGGCGGCTCATCCCGCGGGCCACCAGCAGCCCCCCTCCCACCACCATCAGAAGCCCGCGTAGGTTGGGCTGGCGCACGGCGCCCGCGGCCATCGCAAGGCCGAACACGACGGAGCCCACGCTTTCCGCCGTGCCCATGTTCTTCGCACCACCGAACACCTGGTGGCGCGCACGCTCGATCCTATGGTCCGACATGCCGCCCTCGCCGCTGCATCAGAAGATCCTGCGCAGGAGCGAACCCGCCCGATCGCCAGGCGGTTCCAAATGGATGCGCACCCCCGGCCTGCCCCCTTCGGCCCGACACTTGATCCTGCGCGGCCGGTTCCACGTTATATCCACAGGCATACGTGCAGGAGGCACCCCCGCCACGCTGCGCGGCAAATGGAGAAACCTGAAATGGCAAGGGCTTGGAGCGTCGGTGTCTGTCTGGCAGGCTTCGCGTCGGCGCTGCTTGCAGGGTGCACCAACCAGCGGGCGGAGGATGCGCGTTACGCCCAGACCGCCCTCGTGGGCCTGCCGCGGGACACACTCCTGTCCTGCGCGGGGGTCCCGGATCGCATGACCAATTCCGGCGCCAGGGAGTTCTTCACCTACACCAGCGAAGCCGTCAGCGGGTCCGGCGGCGGCGTCTACCCGTCGTTCGGTTTCTACAGCGGCGGCTTCGGACGCGGCTTCGGCACCGGACTCGGGTTCGGCTTCCCCCTGGGCGGTGGCTACGACGTCCGGCGCAGTGCCTGCCAGACCACCTTCACCATCGACAACGGCCGGGTCAGCCAGATCACCTACGGCGATCCGCAGGGCAACGGCGACATCGGCCAGTGCTACCAAGTGGTCCAGAACTGCCTTCAGAACGCGCAATCCCTGCCACCGGCCACGTCCGCCCCGGCCTCTCCCGGTGCGACCAGCGCGATCCCGGGGGCGCCGCCCGCGGCACGGGCGCCGATGCGCACCCCCTGAACCAACCCGAACGGGCTCCCCTCGTCCGAATGGGGAGTTGCACCATCCGGAACCCCGGCGCGACCATCGACGCCTGAGCCCGCGGGGACACGGGCCGCCCGGTTCCGGGTCCTCCGGAACCGACAGGGTCGTCCGTCGCAAACCCCTTGCCGGGACCATCCGGCCAAGCCCCGCCCGGGGCCGGGCATCCACAAGGGAGGTGCGCCATGTCCGTCGCCACGATCCTGCGCCGCAAGGGGTCCACCGTCTGGACAATCCAGCCCGAGGCCGCCGTGGCCCAGGCCGCCCACGAAATGTCCGCACGCGGCATCGGCGCCTTGCCGGTCGTGGACAACGCGGGACGGCTGCTGGGGATCATTTCGGAGCGGGACATCGTCCGGTGCATCGCCAACAAGGGGGCGTCGGCCCTGGATGCGCGCGTGGCCGACGCCATGACGGCCGAGGTCGAAACGGCGTCTTTGCCGGACACGGTCGCAGAGGTCATGGAACGGATGACCAATGGACGGTTCCGGCACCTTCCGGTGGTGGAAGGGGGCCGGCTGGCCGGCATGGTGTCCATCGGCGACATCGTCAAGCAGCGGCTTGAGGACCAGGAACTCGAAGTCGATACGCTCCGCGGCTTCGTCAACAGCATCGGCTGAGGGGGGGCGGCGGGGTCAGCGGAACAGGTGCGGGACGAAGCGGCTGGTGTTCCGGGTCACGGGCGTCCCGTCCTCGCGCACACCCAACCCGCAGGCCTTGTCGCCCACGATCCATACACCCAGCACGGCGTGGTGCCGTTTGCCGGCGCGGTCGGCGGCGGCCGCCACCGGATGCCACGCCTGAAAGACGAACCCCTCGTTGCCGTACGGCCCCGGCGTTTCGATCAGCGGCGTGCCCGCCGGCTCGCCGTTCGGGCCCAGGACGGCGACGCTCAGGTTCGCGCCCTCGCGCCCGAACAAGGGCTTGGCGACCACCTGGGTCCCGGCGTCGAACGCATCGGACCGGCGGTGCGCCGGCAGCAGCAGGGGATGGCCCGGGTTCATCTCCCAAAGCAGGGCCAGGATGCCCTTGCTGGTCAGAAGCAGCTTCCACGCCGGCTCGACCACCCGGACCGTACGCGCCATGACGGCGGTGGCCAGCGGCGCCGCGAAGGCTTCGCCAAGAAGCCATTCCCACGGGTACAGCTTGAAGAGCCACGAGATGGGCTGGCCGCGCAGGTCGACGAACCGTCCGGAGGCCGGATCGTGGCCGATCTGGTCCATGGCGATGAATTTGGCCCGCAGGCCGGCCTCCACCGCCGTGGCTTCGAGATAGCGGGTCGTCCCCTCGTCCTCGGCATGGGGCACGGTGCAGGCGAGATGCAGCGGCAGGGCATCGCCGGCTTGGCGCGCCATCTCGCCCCAGCGCGCCACCAAACGCTCGTGCAGGGAATTGAACTGGTCGGCGTCGGGTGCGATCTCTTCCAGCCAATGCCATTGGATCACCGACGCCTCGAACAGCGCCGTGGGCGTGTCGGCATTGTATTCCAGCAGCTTGGGCGGCTCGGTCCCGCCGCCCCACGAGATGTCGAAGCGGCCGTAGAGCGGCAACTCGCCCTCGCCTGCGCGGAAGCGCCGCCAGCTTTCCGCGACCAGCGGCTGGACAGCTTCCGGTATTCCCAGTTCGCCCATGCGCCCGGCCGACACCGCACGATCGGCGGCCGCCAGCATCAGGCGGTGCAGCTCGTCCGCGGCATCCTCGAGAATGTCGATTTCGGCCTCCGTGAAGGCCCAGTAGGCGCTCTCATCCCAATAGGGAGCGCCGTCGATGGTATGGAAATCGAAGCCCAGGGACTCGACCTTCGCCCGCCACTCCGGCCGGGGCTGGATTTCGATGCGCTCCACGTCGCCCCCCTTTGCGTCCCGGCCAGCCGCGTCTCAGGATCCGCCGCCGAACGACCGGCCGGTCGAGCCGAACCCGCCCCGCGGGACGGAGGGGGTGCCGACCGACGGTCCCGCACCCGACCTCGGGGCGGTCTGCGCCCCGAACGAGGCCGGTGGCCGCACATCCACCCGCGGCGACACGCTGGCCGGCGGCTGGCCGGCGGACCGGTAGCCCGGCCGCCACCCGCCGGCACGCCATGCCGCGTGGTCGCGGCGGGAAAGGGTGCCCCACCGGCGGCCGCCGGCATAGCTGTATCCATCCCGGTCCACATAAACGGGAAGGTAGCTGGGTCCGCCGAGGCTGCGGCCGATCATGTAGCCCATGAGCGCCGGCATGAACCAGCCACCGCCGGGTGACTGCAGGTTCGGCCCGGCGCCCGGCGTCGGGTCGGCCGGAACCTCCTGGCAATTGTCCGGCCCCATCTGCTCCTCGCAGGCTTCGCGCGTGGCGAAGCGCGGTGCCTGCTCGCGGTGGCGGGCCGTGGCCTGCTCCTCCGCCGTACGGCATTCCTGTTCGGGGTTGTCGCGCGTGCACTCGGCGAAGCTGGCATAGAACCGCTCCTGCGGCTCCTCCTGGCAGGCGGTCAATGCGCCGGCCAGTGCGGTCCCCACCAGCAGTGTGGTGACGTGGCGCGATCTCTGCCGTCTGCCCTGCATGGATGTCCCCGCCTATTCCGTCAGCGAGCCGGCGTTGAGGATCCCGACCGCGATGGACATGGCCGCCAGGAGGATCCCGTAGCTCAGCCGGTCGGCCTCTATCCCTTCCCGGAATCCCCGCAGCAGCAACGTCGCCACGAGGAAGACCAGGAGCTGGAAGGCCAGACCGATACCCCCCCAGACCAGCATGTCCAGCAGACTGTAACTGTGGGCGGCCACACTGAACAACGGCAGGGCGAGGCCGATCAGTGTGCCGCCGAAACTGTAGGCCGCCGCCGTGTTGCCGGTGCGTATCAGGCGCAACTCATGGTAGGGCGTGACCAGGGTGTAGATGAACGCGAAGCCGGCCAGGAGGGCGACCATGGTCCCGACATAACCGAGGTAGAGCGGCACGTTGGCCAGCATGGTCGCCATCTCCGGTGTCGTTGCGCACGGGTTGTTCGACGCAATGTCGCCCGTGCGGGGCATGGCCGCAAGCCCGCCCGGGTTGTAACGTCCCGGCGGGGCGATTGATCTCTCGGATCGAAGGGGAATGCGCGATGCGGATATGGGTCGATGCCGACGCCTGTCCGGGTGCGGTGAAGGAAATCGTCATGCGGGCTGCCGAGAAGCGGCGCGTGCAGGCGCTGTTCGTGGCCGACCGGTGGGTTCCCCTGCCCGCCTCGCCCTTCCTCGCCTATGTGTCGGTGCCGCCCGGCCCGGACTCCGCGGACCAGCACATTGCCGAGGCGTCGGCCCCCGGCGACGTGGCGGTCACCCAGGACATCCCACTCGCGGCGATCCTGGTGAAGAAGGGGGTGGATGCCATCGACCCGCGGGGAACCGTCCACACGCCGGAGACCATCGGCGAGCGGTTGTCGATGCGGAACTTCATGTCCGACCTGCGCGGTGCCGGCGTGGAGACCGGCGGCCCCGCCCCCTTCGGCCCCAAGGACCGGCAGCGTTTCGCCGAGGGCTTCGACCGGGTCCTGACCAAGCGGCTGCGGGGCGGCTGAGAACCGCTGGGAGCGGGCGGCCGGGCGTCCGCCGGCCTCCTCAGGCCAGCAATGAAATCTTGCCGGCTCTGGGCGCGACGGCCCACAGGGTGTCGTCACGCACCCGCTCCTGGGCCTGGTCGAGACGTTTCCACACCCGTTTCAGTCCGCGGCCCACCTCGTTCTCCTCGTCGTAGGCCGACGCGGGATCGAACCGGTGCGCCAGAGTCTCCGCCTCGCCGATCCATTGGCGGAAGAGACGGAGGTTTCCGTCCGCGGTCTGGCGCGCGTATTCCTGGGTGGTCGGGTTGTCCGAGTAGCGGCGGGCGTAGTCCTGCATGCTTTGGACATGGTCGCCGGCCAGTCCGCCGAACCCTTCGGCCACTTCCGCGGCCTGTTCGGCCAGCCGACGGCGGCCGCGCTTGTCGCCCATGAGGGTTGCGAGCTGCCCCATCTCCTTCAGGGCCTTCAGCCGGTCGACCAAGGGCGCGACCCGCGTCAACTCCGGGTTGGGACTATCGACCTGCACACCCGGTGCCGGCTGCGGATCGGGCTGTGGGGTCGAAGCCGCGACGGGGCTTGCCCGGACCGGCATGGAGCGTTGGGCGGCAATTCCGGTCAACATGGCATGCACTCGTGCTGCGACCTGTTCGGGAGGTTCCCACTCGGACCGGTGGCAGTCAAGCTCGGCCGCCCCGCGGACCGGATCAGCCGGCCTCGCCGGACTGGTGCATCGGATCCTCGATACGGTACAGGCGGCGGGCGGCCAGTCCGGCGGCCGCGATCAGCAACGATTTCCGCCGGGCAGCCGGCAGCCTGGCTATCAGGGGATCGCGCACCAGGGCCGCGCCGAAGGCATCGGCGACGAAAAGGCCGCAGTCCACGGGGATCAGGTCCTGCGGGAAGTCGGGCGCGACCGCGAAAGCGAAGGCATCGCAATAGTCCCGGTACATCTGCCATTTCTGGTCGGCCTGGAAGTCGGCCACACCACTTTTAACCTCGACGATCCAGATGAGGCCCGCGTCGTCGAAGGCGAAGACGTCGGCCCTCCGCCCGTTGGGCAACCACATTTCGGTCAGCGTGGCGAACCCACGGTCCGCCAGCGCCCGGCGCATACCGCGCGTCAGCGCGGCGGTCACGACGGTCCGCTCCCCAGGCAGGTCAGGTGACGGGATGGCGGAGGCGATCACGAACGGAACTCGGAACGAAACGGGACCACAGCTTGGACGGCGTCCGGGACCGGGATCAACAGGGAAGCCCCTGATGCCGCAACTGTAGTGCTAGTGAACTCTTTGGGGCGCTCCCTGTTGCGGGAGATGGCAATGGGAAGGTGACGATGCGCGACGTGGGCCGGGCGGTGTTGGAATGGTTGATCCACGAGGTACGGCCGCACGCCGAAGTGCCGATCGCCGATCTGTGCCGGTGGATCGGAAGGATCCTCTGGCAGCATGAGAACAGAGCGAAGTGGCGATCCATGCCGGTCGGATACGGCGCTGGCGGACGTCGCCGGACGCCCTCATCGACCGGACGCGCGGCGGGATGCCCGTGAGGTGCCCGGCCAATCTCGTGGCGGCTTCGGAACAAGGCCTGTGTGATCGCCGACGGCAAGCGCCGACCGGGAGTCCTCGCACTCGTTCCAGGCCAGGGGCGGCGGGGATCACCGGTACGCCAAGCACGCGCTCTGCCCTTTGCCGGACCCGGGCTCCCGCCCGCCCGGTTCCGGGCGCGCCGGTCGCCTGCCCGGACCGGATCCGCGACGACCGTAACATCGTCACCCCGCTGCGAGAGGTTTGCCGCATCCATCCTCGCCGCCCCGTTCTTGCCGTAGCAATCTCCTGAACCAAAATTTGAGACACCCTGAAAACGTTTCTGAATTTTATTTCCTGATTTCTGCACAGCAATTCCGGACCCAAGAGGATTAAGGCTGACCCGAATGATTGCCAGTGCCTCAGATGTTTTCACCGAACTGGCTCACAACCTGACGCTACTACTCGCGCTTGCCTTCCTCTACGCCTTTGTTAGCCGTACCCTGGAGCGCCACGGCCTGTCGCGGAATATCGCGGTCGGCATTCTCTTCGGCGCCATCAGCGTCGCCAGCATGATCCAGCCGATCATGCTGGCGCCAGGGGTGATCCTGGACGCCAGAACCATCATGCTGAGCTTGGCCGCCACCTTCGGTGGCGGAATCGCGGTGACGATCGCCGCGGCAATGGTCGGAACCTGGCGCATTCTCGTCGGGCTGCAGGCCATGGAGCAGGGGATGCTCTACGCGGCAGAGGGCATTCGGGCCGGCCTCTTCTCCATTCTTGCCTCGTCGGCCATCGGATACGTCGCCTTCCGCATCCAGCACCGCCGTGGACGGCTGTTCAACACTCGGGAGTTCCTGGCGCTCGGGGTCGCCGGCGCCCTGCCGCCGATTCTCGCCGCCTTCTTCATTCCTGCAATCACTTGGTCACTGCTGGAACGCGCAACGGTGCCGCTGCTTCTCACAATACCGGCTGGCACCTGCTTCCTCGGCGTGTTGCTGAGGGCGCAAAATGAGCTGTTCCGTGATCAGGAGGCCCTGCGCCGCAGCGAAGCGCAGTACCGGTTGCTGGCGGAGAACGCCACCGACATCATCTCCCGCCACGCGCCGGACGGGCGCTGGCTCTATGCGTCGCCGGCCATCGAGACGGTGCTGGGCTACAGCCCGCAGGAGGTGATGGGGCGGCATCCCCGGGACTTCCTGCACCCCGACGACGCATCCTTCTGGTCGCCAACCCCGTCCTCCGCCGACGGATTGCCCGTGGGCGAGGTTCGTCGCGGCGCCTTCCCGGCCGTGGTGTGCCGCTGGCGTCACCGGGACGGCTATCTCGTCTGGTGCGAAACAGTGGCGCGGGGGGCCGGGGCCAGCGGGGAGGTCACCGCCCTCACCCGTGACATCACCGAGCGCAAGGCCTATGAGATGGACCTGGAGCGTAGCCGCGCGCAGCTGGTGGAGCAGGCGGACGAGCTGCGCCGCATCAATGCCGACCTGCGCGCCTCGACCGGGGTGGCCGAGACGGCCAGCCGTGCCAAGTCGCGGTTCCTCGCGGCGGCCAGCCACGATCTGCGCCAGCCGTTCCAAGCAATCCGCCTGTTCCACTCACTGCTGGAGACCGAGTTGCCGCCGCAGCGGCGCGCGGAGGCACATGCCCGCCTCGGCGAAGCACTGACCGCCGGCGAGGAGCTGCTCCGCGCACTTCTGGACGTCTCCATCCTTGATGCCGGGCAGGTAAAGCCGAAGGTCGGGGCCGTCCCGCTCCGGGCGGTCGTGGAGGCGGAGGTCGGCCACATCCGCCCCATGGCGGATGCGAAGGGGCTGCGTGTCCTCCTTGGCCCCTCGGACGCCCTTGTCCGGACGGACCCTGTCCTGCTCAAGCGCATACTCAGGAACCTGCTGGACAACGCCATCCGATACACCGAACGGGGCGGCATCCTCGTCGGCTGCCGCCGACGCGGCGGGACATGCCGGGTGGAAGTCTGGGACACCGGCGCCGGAATCGAAGCGGACCAACTCCCCCGCATCTTCGAGGAGTTTTACCAGATCGGGAATCCGGAGCGCGACCGCCGCCAGGGCCTTGGGCTGGGCTTGTCGGTTGTGCAGCGGATGGCGCGGTTGCTGGAGCATGAGGTGACGGTCAGATCCGTTCCAGGCCGCGGATCGGTGTTCACGCTGGTGATCCCCCTCGCGGAACCGGCAAGTCCCCCGGTCCAGAGCCTTGCCACTTGGCCGGGCCCTGGGAAAAGTGGCGAAGCCAACTCTTTGCGGATCCTTGTCGTTGAGGATGACCCGCTCCAGCTGTTCGGCCTGAAGCTGACGCTTGAGAGCTGGGGACATGCGGCCCAGATCGCCACCTCGGCCGAGGCTGCGCTGGAAATGCTGGACCACGCCGCCCTTCCCCACCTCATCGTCAGTGATTTCCGCTTGCCCGGGGCCATGACCGGGTTGCAGATGGTCGCCGCGATACGCCAGCGATTCTCCCGGGACATACCCGCCGTCATCGTCACGGGCGATACGGATCCCGCCCGGCTGGTGGAATTCGCGGCGGCGGGCTGCCGGATGCTCCATAAGCCTTACAGCTCGGCATCTTTGCGGCGGTTGATCACGGACGCTCGCGACACATCGATACAGGCGGATGCACTGGCGTGACGGCCGGAAACGCGAAAGGCCGGCCCCCTTGCGGAAGCCGGCCTTTGCGACACGCGACTTGGCCGCGCCGGGGCGTTAGCCCCGCATGGCCTTCAGCATGGTCTCGCCCAGGAGGGCGGGGCTGTCCGACACGTGGATGCCGGCCAGCTTCATCTGCTCAACCTTGTACTCGGCGGTGTCGTTGCCACCCGAGATCACCGCACCGGCATGGCCCATGCGGCGGCCCGGCGGGGCCGTGCGGCCGGCGATGAAGCCGACCACCGGCTTCTTGGTTTTGGACGCCTTGAGGAATTCGGCGCCCTCGACCTCCTGCTGACCGCCGATTTCGCCGATCATGATGATGCCTTCGGTCTCGGGGTCGCCCAGGAACATGTCCAGCGCCTCGACGAAGTTGGTCCCGTTGACCGGGTCGCCGCCGATGCCGATGCAGGTGCTCTGCCCCAGGCCGGCCGCGGTGGTCTGGGCGACCGCCTCGTACGTCAGCGTGCCCGAGCGGGACACGATGCCGATCTTGCCGCGGCGGTGGATGTGGCCCGGCATGATGCCGATCTTGCAGGCGTCCGGCGTGATCACACCCGGGCAGTTCGGCCCGATCAGGCGCGTCTTGGAGCCCTGCAGCTTGCGCTTGACCATGACCATGTCCAGCACCGGGATCCCCTCGGTGATGCACACCACCAGCGGGATCTCGGCCTCGACGGCCTCCATGATGGCGTCCGCCGCGAACGGGGCCGGAACGTAGATCACCGAGGCGTTCGCCCCGGTCCGTTCCGCCGCCTCGGCCACGGTGTCGAACACCGGCAGGTCGAGGTGGGTGGTGCCGCCTTTGCCGGGCGTCACGCCGCCGACCATCTTCGTGCCGTAGGCGATCGCCTGTTCGGAATGGAAGGTCCCCTGCGCGCCGGTGAAGCCCTGGCAGATGACCTTGGTGTTCTTGTCGACGAGAACGGCCATGGCGTTACTTCGCCCCCTTCACGGCCTTCACGATCTTTTCCGCCGCATCGGCCAGATTGTCGGCGGATTGGATGGGCAGGCCGCTTTCGGCCAGGATCTTCTTGCCGAGGTCCACGTTCGTGCCCTCCAGCCGGACGACCAGAGGCACGTGCAGGCTGACCTCGCGCGCGGCGGCGACCACGCCTTCCGCGATCACGTCGCAGCGCATGATGCCGCCGAAGATGTTGACCAGGATGCCTTCGACGTTCGGGTCCTTCAGGATGATCTTGAAGGCCGCCGTCACCCGCTCCTTGGTGGCGCCGCCGCCGACGTCCAGGAAGTTCGCCGGCTCACTGCCGTAGAGCTTGATGATGTCCATCGTCGCCATGGCGAGGCCTGCGCCGTTCACCATGCAGCCGATGACACCGTCCAGCTTGACGTAGTTGAGGTTGTACCGCGAGGCCTCGATCTCCGACGCGTCCTCCTCGGACTCGTCGCGCAGCTCCTCCACGTGCTTGTGGCGGTAGAGCGCGTTGTCGTCGAAGCTCATCTTGGCGTCGAGGACGATCAGCTTGCCCTCGCCGGTCACCACCAGCGGGTTGACCTCGAGAAGGGCCGCGTCGAGATCGACGAAGGCCTTGTAAAGGTTGCGCAGCAGCGTGACCGCCTCGGACACCTGCTTGCCCTGGAGGCCCAGGCCGAAGGCGATCTTCTGCGCGTGGTAGCTGCGCAGGCCGGTCAGCGGGTCGACGGCAAGCTTGACGATCTTTTCGGGATGCTTGGCGGCAACCTCCTCGATCTCCATCCCGCCCTCGGTGGAGGCGACGACGGTGACCGTGCCGGTGCCGCGGTCCACCAGCATGGAGAGGTACAGCTCGCGCTTGATGTCGCAGCCTTCCTCGACATAGAGGCGCTTCACCTCCTTGCCGTCGGGACCGGTCTGCTTGGTGACCAGCACGTGGCCGAGCATTTCGCCGGCGCTGGCCTCGACCTCGGCGACGGACTTGACGACGCGCACGCCGCCCTTGCCCTGCGGATTGTCCTTGAAGCGGCCGGCGCCCCGTCCACCCGCATGGATCTGGGACTTCACGACCCACACGGGGCCGCCCAGCTCCTTGGCGACGGAAACGGCTTCGGCGGGGGTGTACGCGACACCGCCGCGCGGCACGGTGACACCGTACTGCTTGAGCAGGCCTTTGGCCTGGTACTCGTGGATGTTCATAGGATTTCCCGGCGGATGGCTCGCGGAATGCGGCGCACAATAGGCACCGCAAGTCGGCTGTGCAACCGGGTTATGCCCCCGGTCATGCCGGCGTGCACGCAGCCGGTCGAGCCCCGCCCCGAATCCGGGCGCGAACAAGCCTCAATGGCGGATCAGGCCGACCGCGTCCTGGAGGTTCGCCCCCTCCAACTCGCACCCGTCCAGCTTGGCGCCCGTCAGGTCGGCGCCCGTCAGGTCGGCGTCGCGCAGGTCCGCCCCGCGCAGGTCCGCCTCCATCAGCAGCGCATTGGCCAAATTGGCCATGCGCAGGTCGGCATCCCGCAGGGACACCAGACTGAGCCGCGCCCGGCGCAGGTTGGTCCGCCACACGTGGGACGAGGGGCCCTGGATGCGGACGGGTCCGAGATTGGCCCCGTCCAGCTTGGCGCCGGTCAGCGTGGACCGTTCGAGATTCGCCCCGCGAAGGTCGGCACGCGACAGGTCGACCCACCGCAGATCGGCCAGCGACAGGTCGGCGATCGCAAGGCTGGCCCCGTCCATGGGCACGCTGGCCAGGGTGACACAATGCAGGACGGCGGCCGAGAGCTCCACGTTGCTCAAGGTTGTCCCGCGCATGTCGAGGCTGACGAGTTCGGCGCGCCGACCGACCTTGCCCCCGCTTTGCACCCACTGCCCGTGCTCGCCCAGCACGCCGCCCAGGTCGATCCCCTTGTCGGCGAGCGTCGCGGCCGTGATGGCGCCATCAAAGTTGACCGTCGCGGACGGTGGTCCGTCGAAGATCGCCCCGACCAGGATCGCGTTGGTGAAGCTCGCGTTGTCCAGAAGGGTGTTGGACAGGACCGCCCCCTGCAACCGCGCGCCCGACAGATTCGCCGACGACAGGTCCGCCCCTTCGAGGTCCGATCCGGTCAGATCGGCATTGGTCAGGTTGGCGTTGTTGAACTTGGCACCGCGCAGCACCGTGTCGGAAAGGTCGGTTTGCACCACGAAGGCATTGGACAGCCGGGCGCGGGTGAGGTCGGCGCCGCGCATGGAAGCCAATGTCAGTTCCGCGGAGAGCGGTTCGGGTTCCGGGGCGTGGATGCGCACATCGCCGTCCTGGCGCCACTGGATCATGGTGCCGTCGCGCAGGTCCACCTCGATCATCACGGCGTCCTGCAGCACGGCACCGCGCAGGCAGGCCCCGCGCATGTCCGCACGGGTCAGGTTCGCCTTCTCCAGGTTCGCCAGACGCAGATCCGCGGAATAGAGATTGGCATCGGCCAGATTCGCCCCGATCAGGCGGGTGCCGAACAGCTTGGCGCCGGTCAGATCCGCCTCGCGCAGATCGACCCGGGACAGGTCGAGGTGCGAGAGGTCGCGGAACTTGAAATTGGCACGGACACCGCCCGAAACGCCCCGAAGGTACGCGTCATGGCCGGCAAGCATAGCTGCCAGCTCCCGTTGGGAAACGACACGCCGCTTGGGATCGACCCAAGGCGAATGATCGGACTTCATACAATCAACTCCAGCGGCCCCGGCCCCGAACGCAAACCCGGGCGGCGCCGCTCCATACCCCCATTGAATAGCAACCAACGGGCATTCGGTTCCACAACAACGGCCCCGTTGCTTCCCCATGGCGGCGCTGCGTCCACATGGGTTGACTCAAAACCACTTAAGGACTAGTTTCCGCCGCCTCTGGTGCCACGCACCCGAACGCACGAGAAGCCCACCGCACCGTCGGGGGCGACGCCAGTCCGCGAGTTTCGCGCACTGGCGCTTTTGCGTTTGGGAAATCTTGTGCGGCGCCAGGGCTGTTGCAACCGGTTCGCTCCACCCAGGTCCGCTGCGCCACGGGACAAGATGTTCGAAGGTCTGACGGGACGGCTTGGCGATATCTTCGGGCGCCTACGCAAACGCGGGGCGTTGACGGAAGACGACGTCAATGCGGCGCTGCGCGAAGTGCGCATTGCGCTGCTGGAGGCCGACGTTGCCCTGCCGGTGGTCAAGGCGTTCGTCCAGCAGGCCAAGGAGCGCGCGGTCGGCCAGGAGGTCCTGCGTTCGGTCACGCCCGGCCAGCAGGTGATCAAGATCGTCCACGACACGCTCGTGGACATGCTGGGCACCGAGAGCGAGGGGCTGGCCCTGTCGGCCAATCCCCCCACCATCCTGCTGATGGTCGGCCTGCAGGGATCGGGCAAGACCACCACCACCGGCAAGATCGCGCTGCGGCTGAGGAACCGGGACCGCAAGAAGGTCCTGATGGCATCGCTGGACGTCCGCCGTCCGGCCGCACAGGAACAGCTTCGGGTTCTGGGCGAACAGGCCGGTGTCGCCACCCTGTCCATCGTCCCCGGCCAGGATCCGCTGGCGATCACCCGCCGCGCGGTCGAGACCGCCCGGCGCGAAGGCTACGACGTCCTGCTGCTGGACACCGCCGGCCGCCTGTCCATCGACGAGGAGTTGATGGCGGAGGTGGCGGCGGTGCGCGACATCGCCCGCCCGCACGAAACACTGCTGGTCGCCGACGCCATGACCGGCCAGGACGCGGTGCAGACCGCCCAGGCCTTCGACCAGCGCGTGGGCCTGACAGGCATCGTCCTGACCCGTGTGGACGGCGATGCCCGTGGCGGCGCCGCCCTGTCCATGCGCCAGGTGACTGGCAAGCCCATCAAGCTGCTGGGCATGGGCGAAAAGCTGGAAGCGCTGGAAGGCTTCCATCCCGACCGCATCGCCGGCCGCATCCTCGGCATGGGCGACGTCGTCAGCCTGGTCGAGAAGGCCGCCGAGACCATCGACAAGGAAGAGGCCGAAAAGCTCGCCGCCAAGATGCAGGCGGGCGGCTTCGACCTGGACGACATGCTGTCCCAGCTCCGCCAGCTGAAGAAGATGGGCGGCATGTCGGGGATGCTCGGCCTGCTGCCGGGCGTGGGCAAGATCAAGGACCAGCTCAAGAACGCCAACATCGACGACAAGCTCCTGAAGCGCCAGGAAGCCATCATCCAGTCGATGACCAAGGCGGAGCGCAAGGACGTGCGCGTCCTGAACGCATCCCGCCGCCGCCGCATCGCGGCCGGGTCCGGTACCACGGTTCAGGAGGTCAACCGCCTGCTGAAGCAGTACCAGGACATGCAGACGATGATGAAGCAGGTGAAGAAGCTGGGGAAGAAGGGCCTGATGCGCCAAGGTCTCCAGGGCCTGCTGCCGGGGCTGCGGCGATGATCCGCCCCGACCCGATCCACTCCACCGCCCCTGCATTCGACCCGCCCGGGTCGAGGCAGGGGTGGTGATCCGTCCACCCGAATAATTGCAAAATCCAACCCGAGAGGACCCTGTCACATGGCCCTGAAGATCCGATTGGCCCGCGGCGGTGCGAAGAAGCGCCCGTTCTATTCGATCGTGGTGGCGGACAGCCGCAGCCCCCGCGATGGCCGTTTCATCGAGAAGATCGGCACCTACAACCCGATGCTGGCGCGCGACAACCCGCAGCGCGTGACGCTGAACACGGACCGCGCGAAGCATTGGCTGTCGGTCGGCGCCCAGCCGACGGACCGCGTGGTCCTGTTCCTCGCCCGTGCCGAGCTGGTTCCGATGCCGGAGCGCCGCGAGAGCCCGAAGAAGTCCGCCCCGAAGGCGAAGGCCCAGGAGCGCGCGAAGGAGCGCGCCGAGGCCGAAGCCGCGGCGAACGCCTGACATCCGGCTGACGGGCGCGGCGGGACATGACGGCGATGCCTGACAAGGCGGGCGGATCGGAGCCGGCCGGGACCAGCGACAAGGTCCTGGTGGGCGAGATCGTGGCCGCTCACGGCATCCGCGGGGCGGTGAAGCTGAAGAGCTACACCGCGGACCCCGCGGCGATCGCCGACTATTGCCCGCTGACGGACCAGACGGGCCGGCGCAATTTCCGCCTGAAGGTGGTCGGCATGGCGAAGACCACGCCCATCGCCGAGGTGGAGGGTGTTCGGGACCGCAACGCCGCCGAGGCGCTGCGCGGCACGCGGCTCTACGTGGACCGCGACCGCCTGCCGCCCACGGACGAGGACGAGTTCTACCACGCCGACCTGATCGGGCTTCCGGTCGCGACGGCGGCGGGCGAGCCGTTCGGAAAGGTGCTGGCGGTCTACGATTTCGGAGCCGGCGACATGCTGGAGATCCGGATGCCGGACGGCCGCGTGGTGCACATGCCCTTCACCAAGGCCGCCGTCCCGGTGGTCGATGTGAAGGGCGGCCGCATCGTGGTCGACCCGCCCGCGGGCTTCCTGGATCCGCCGGAACCGCCGCCCGGCGGACGGCCGCCGGAGATGGACGACGAGGGTGCCGATCCGGAGGGGACGGAATGACCGTTGCTCCGACCAGCCCCCAGGCCGCCCATCCTCCGCAGGCCCGGCCCTGGACGGCCTCCGTCCTGACCCTGTTCCCGGAGATGTTCCCCGGCCCCCTCGGCCTGTCCCTTGCGGGCAAGGCGCTCGAGGCCGGGCTGTGGCGCATCCTCACCACCGACATCCGCGCCTTCGCGGCCGGCCGGCACCGGCAGGTGGACGACACGCCGTTCGGCGGCGGCCCCGGCATGGTGATGCGCCCGGACGTGATCGACGCGGCGGTCGAAGCCGCGCACGACCCGGCCCGGCCGCTGATCTACCTGTCGCCGCGCGGACGGCTGCTCGACCAGGCCCTGGTCAAGGAGCTGGCCGCCGGTCCCGGCGTCACCCTTCTCTGCGGCCGGTACGAGGGCGTGGACGAACGGGTGATCGAAGCCCGCGGCATGCAGGAGGTGTCGGTCGGCGACTACGTGCTTTCGGGTGGCGAACCGGCGGCCCTGTGCCTGCTGGACGCCTGCGTCCGGCTGCTGCCGGGCGTCATGGGGAACACGGAGACGGCCGGGCAGGAAAGCTTCGAGCAGGGCCTGCTGGAACACCCGCACTACACGCGCCCGGCGGTCTGGAACGACCGGCCGGTGCCCGAGGTGCTGGTGTCCGGCCACCACGAGAAGGTGCGGACCTGGCGTCTGGCCGAAGCGGAGCGGATCACCCGCCAGCGCCGGCCGGACCTCTGGCACCGCCACCAGGCGCAACGGGCGGCGGGCTGAAACCGGGCCCCGGAATAGACATGCGAAACACGGGCCGGTCCGGCTGGAACCCACGAAGCCGGGCCACCCCTCAAGAGTGAAGACGGAAGGACCAGACGATGAACACCATCCAGAAGATCGAGCAGGCCGAAATCGCCCGCGTCTTGGGCGACAAGAAGGTCCCGGAATTCTCGCCCGGCGACACGGTGAAGGTGAACGTGAAGGTGGTCGAGGGTACGCGCGAGCGCATCCAGGCCTATGAGGGCGTGTGCATCGCGCGCAAGAACGCCGGCCTGAACTCCAGCTTCACGGTCCGCAAGATCTCGTACGGCGAAGGCGTGGAGCGCGTGTTCCCGCTGTACAGCCCGCGCATCGATTCCATCGAACTGGTCCGCAAGGGCGACGTCCGCCGCGCGAAGCTCTATTACCTGCGCGGCCTGCGCGGCAAGGCGGCCCGCATCAGCGAGCGCACCACCGGCCGCGGCATGGGCCGCGACGAAGCCGCCGAGTAATCGGCGCCGCCATGCTCTTCGGCGGCTTGGTCCGGTCGGTCACCCCTGCGGACAGGATGATCCTGGCCCGGGCGGCCGGCCGCCGGCTGCTCCAGGCGCATGGCGACCAGGTGCTTGCGATCGGCGTCGTGGGCGGTTCGGCCAAGCCGGAACGCCCGACGGCGCCGCTTCGCCTGTCCGCGGTCCTGAAATCGGGTCCCGCGACGTCCCACGTCTTCTTCCAGGACGGCTGCAAGCTCGTCCTGGAGGTGGCCGCGATGGACGATTGGCTCGCCACGGCGGGCCGGATGGATCTGGACTGGCCCCTGCGCGGGCCGCAGTTCCACGACGTCACCCTCCTGTTGGAAACCGGCGACACCTTCATCGAACTCGCCAAGGCCGAAGCCGAGCGCGAGGCGCACGGCTTGGCCGAAGCGCTGGCCGAAGCCCTGTCGGGCGAGGTGGCCGAACGGGCATTGGACCTGTTCCATGCCGCCGATCGGCCCGATCCCGTCCGGATGGCCACCGCCCTGCCCCTGCTGGCGTGGGCCCTGGGACGGCTGGTGGCGCTCGCCAACCTTCATGTCTTCCGCGACCCGGCGGATTGGCCCGCGGAGACCGCGGGGCTGATCCAGGCGCCCGAAGGATGGGCCCCCTTCCGGGATGCCCTCGCGGCGCAACCGGCAGCCGACCCGTCGGTTGCCGTGGATGCGGCGCGCACGGTCCTGAACGGCCTGCCGGGATGGCTGCGGGCGCTGGGTGCGACCACGCCCGCGGACTTCCCGCACGCCTGATCGCCGGCGGGCCCGGGGTCGGGCACCGACGGACCAAGGGTTCCAATCGCCGCGCAAGCCGTTAAGCTGCCGGCATGACCGACATCGACCGCTCCCGGATCGCCGCCGCCGCCCGCCGCATCGCGGGCCATGTCCGCGAAACCCCAGTGCTGCATCTGGGCGAAGGCGCCTTCGGGGCGCCCGGCCCGGTTTCGCTGAAACTGGAACTGCTGCAGCATTCCGGATCCTTCAAGGCGCGGGGCGCTTTCAACGCCCTGCTGTCCGGCGGGGTGCCCGCGGCCGGTGCCATCGCCGCGTCGGGCGGAAACCACGGCGCCGCCGTCGCCTTCGCCGCGCGCAGCCTGGGCGTGAAGGCCGAGATCTTCGTTCCCGCCCTGGCGCCCGCGGCCAAGGTTGCCCGGCTCCGGGCCTATGGCGCCGAGGTGACGGTCGGCGGCGTGGACTATGCCGAGGCCCGCGCCGCGGCCGCGGCGCGCCAGGCGGCGACCGGGGCGCTTTGGGTGGACGCCTACGATGCCGAAACCACCGTCGCCGGCCAGGGCACCGTCGCGCGGGAGTGGGAGGCGCAGGCGCCCGACCTCGACACGGTCCTGGTGGCCGTCGGCGGCGGCGGGCTGATCGGGGGCATCGCGTCCTGGTACCGGAATTCCGTCAAGGTGGTGGCGGTGGAGACCGAGGGCTGCCCCACCCTGCACGCCGCCCGCGCGGCCGGTGGCCCGGTGGTCCTGGACTCCGTGTCCGGCGTGGCCGCCGACAGCCTGGGCGCCCGCCGCATCGGCGATGTGCCCTTTGCCGCCAACCCGTTCATCGCCGACAGCGTGCTGGTGCCCGACGCGGCGGTGCGCGAAGCCCAGCGGGCCCTGTGGGCGGCCTGCCAGATCGTGGCGGAGCCCGGCGGGGCCACGGCGCTGGCCGCCCTTGTTTCCGGCGCCTACCGGCCGGCCAAGGGCGAGCGGGTCGGGGTTTTGGTCTGCGGGGCCAACTGCGATCCCGCCAGCGTGACCGGCAACGGTTAGGCCCGGGGCGGCTGAGCCCGCGGCCGCGCCGTCCGGGCGTGGATGGCGGCCATGCGGAGGGGCGGCTTGTGGGCGGCCGGTCCGATCTTTATGTTCTGACATCCCATCGCGCAAGATTTGAACGATAGGTCATGGCCAAGCCTCGCACTCTGTTCGACAAGATCTGGGACAGCCACGTCGTCCACCGGCAGGAGGACGGCACCTGCGTCCTCTACATCGACCGCCATCTGGTGCACGAGGTGACCAGCCCGCAGGCGTTCGAAGGGCTGCGCTTGGCTGGCCGCAAGGTCCGCCGGCCCGAACTGACGCTGGCGGTGGCCGACCACAATGTGCCCACGACCGACCGGTCGAAGGGGATCGTCGATCCGGAAAGCCGGACGCAGATCGAAACGCTGGAAAGCAACGTCCGCGCGTTCGGCGTGCCCTACTTCGCCATGGACGACCTGCGCCAGGGCATCGTCCACGTGATCGGGCCCGAACAGGGCTTCACCCTGCCCGGCATGACCATCGTGTGCGGCGACAGCCACACCTCGACCCATGGCGCGTTCGGCGCGCTCGCCTTCGGCATCGGCACGTCCGAGGTCGAGCATGTGCTGGCCACCCAGACGCTGCTGATGAGGCCGGCGAAGAACATGCGGATCACGGTGGACGGCGACCTGCCGCCCGGCGTGACGGCCAAGGACCTGGTCCTGGCGGTCATCGGCCGGATCGGCACGGCCGGCGGTACCGGCCATGTGATCGAGTATGCCGGCAAGGCCATCCGCGACCTGTCGATGGAAGGCCGGATGACCGTCTGCAACATGTCGATCGAAGCCGGTGCGCGTGCCGGCCTGATCGCCCCCGACGAGACCACCTTCGCCTACCTGAAGGGCCGCCCGATGGCGCCCAAGGCCGGCGCGTGGGAGCAGGCCGTCGCCCACTGGCGCACCCTGCCCAGCGACGAGGGCGCCACCTACGACAAGGAGGTCGTGCTCGACGCCCGCGAGATCGCGCCGCAGGTCACCTGGGGCACCAGCCCGCAGGACGTGCTGCCGGTCACGGCCAAGGTCCCCGACCCGGCCGAGGTCGGCGATCCCAACAAGCGGGCAGCGATGGAACGCGCGCTCGCCTACATGGGCCTGACCCCCGGCACGCCGCTGTCGCAGGTTCCGGTGGACAAGGTCTTCATCGGATCGTGCACCAACAGCCGGATCGAGGATCTGCGTGCCGCGGCCGTCATCGCCCAGGGCCGCAAGGTGGCGCCGAACGTCCATGCCATGGTCGTTCCGGGGTCGGGTCTGGTGAAGGAGCAGGCCGAGGCCGAAGGCCTGGACCGCATCTTCGTCGAGGCCGGCTTCGAATGGCGGGAGCCCGGCTGCTCCATGTGCCTGGCCATGAACGCCGACAAGCTGGAGCCCGGCGAACGCTGCGCCAGCACATCGAACCGCAACTTCGAGGGCCGCCAGGGTCGCGGCGGCCGCACCCACCTGGTCAGCCCCGCCATGGCCGCCGCCGCGGCCATCACCGGCCGTCTGGCCGACGTGCGCGAACTGGCGTGACGCGCATGCCCCGTGCCGCCGGGTCCGGCCCGGCCGCCGGGGTAACGGTGCCGGGAACCAGGACAACGACCGCCACACCCCCCCAGGGTTCCGACCAGGGGGGTCAGACCAGGGTTCGATCATGGAAAAGTTCACCCAACTCACCGCCGTCGCGGCGCCGCTGCCGATGATCAACGTCGACACCGACATGATCATCCCCAAGCAGCACCTGAAGACGATCAAACGCACGGGCCTGGGCCGGGTGCTGTTCGACGAGATGCGCTATACGCAGGACGGCCAGGAAAACCCCGATTTCGTGCTGAACAAGCCGGCCTACCGCAACGCCAGGATCCTGGTCGCCGGCGACAACTTCGGTTGCGGCTCGTCGCGCGAGCACGCGCCCTGGGCGTTGCTGGACTTCGGCATCCGCTGCGTGATCGCCCCCAGCTTCGCCGACATCTTCTTCAACAACTGCTTCAAGAACGGCATCCTGCCGATCGTCCTGCCGCAGGCGCAGGTGGACCAGTTGATGGCCGACGCCGCGAACGGCGCGAACGCCACGTTCACCGTGGACCTGGAACGGCAGGAGATCACCCGGCCGGACGGCGGCAAGGTCGCCTTCGACGTGGATCCGTTCCGCAAGCATTGCCTGTTGAACGGGCTGGACGACATCGGCCTGACCCTGCAGCACGCGGGCGAGATCGACACCTACGAACACCGCCAGTCCCTTGCCCAGCCCTGGCTGACACCCGCGGTACTCTAGGCGGCCGGAACCGCAGGCCACCGGAAGGCTTACCAAGACCAGGACGTCGGCGATGGCCGGGGCGGGGCTTTACCAAGCGCCGTCCCTGGCACTACAACCCGTAGGTGACAATTCCGGGACGGAACGAAGGGGCTCGCCGATCATGGCCGCGAACAAGAAACTGCTGGTCCTGCCGGGCGATGGCATCGGCCCGGAGGTGGTGCGTCAGGTCCGGCGCGTGATCGACTGGATGGACCGCCGCCGCTCCGCCTCGTTCGACGTGCAGGAAGGGCTTGTCGGCGGCGCGTCCATCGACACGCACGGCACGCCCCTGACCGACGACACGCTGCAGGCCGCGCTCGAAGCCGACGCCGTGCTGTTCGGCGCGGTCGGCGGGCCGAAGTGGGACAACATCGGTTTCGACAAGCGGCCGGAGGCGGGCCTCCTGCGCCTGCGCAAGGAGTTGGGCCTGTTCGCCAACCTGCGGCCGGCCATGGTGTTCGATGCCCTGGTCGAGGCCTCGACCCTGAAGCCCGAGGTCGTGCGCGGGCTCGACATCGTGATCGTGCGCGAGCTGACGGGCGGGGTGTATTTCGGCGAGCCGCGCGGGATCACCGACCTCGGCAACGGCGAGCGCCGCGGGTTGAACACCCAGTCCTACACCACGTCCGAGATTCGGCGCGTGGCCGCGGTGGCGTTCGAGCTGGCGCGCAAGCGGTCGAACAAGGTCTGCTCCGTCGAGAAGGCCAACGTGATGGAAAGCGGCCTGCTCTGGCGGCAGGAGGTCACGCGCCTGCACCAGGAGCAGTACGCGGACGTCGAACTCACCCACATGTACGCGGACAACTGCGCCATGCAGCTGGTCCGCAACCCGCGCCAGTTCGACGTGATCGTCACCGACAACCTGTTCGGCGACATGCTGTCGGACGAGGCGGCGATGCTGACCGGGTCGCTGGGCATGCTGCCGTCGGCGTCGCTGGGGGCCGACAATGGCAGCGGCCGCCGCAAGGCGCTGTACGAGCCCATCCACGGTTCGGCCCCGGACATCGCCGGCCGCGACCTGGCGAACCCCATCGCCATGATCCTCAGCTTCGCCATGTGCCTGCGCTATTCCTTCGACATGGAGGAGGACGCGCGGCTGGTCGAGGCGGCGGTGGAAGCCGTGCTGAAGGGCGGCATGCGCACCGCCGACATCATGCAGCCGGGCATGGCCAAGGTGTCCACCTCGGTCATGGGCGATTCCATCCTGCGCGCGCTGGACAAGGTCGCCACCTGACGGCGCCGGCGGGAAGCAGACCTAGCCTCTACGCTTAGCCAACCTGCGTGCATGGCGGAACGGGGCCGGGACGGGTTCGATTGTGGCCCGTCCCTCCGCTCGAACGCCCCATGCCCCCATCCCGGCCCATCCTGCTGGATCTGACCCACGGCGATGTCGAACGCGACGAAGCGTTGCGGGCCGACATCTCCGTGCTGGCCCTCGACGGGCCGTACCTGTTCACCGCATCCGACGAAACGGCGGCCGTCGAGCGGCTGACCGCCGAAGGCAGCCTGGGTGAGGATGGGCGGCCGGTCGGGACGGCCCCGCCCCCCGACCGCTTCGGCGGCCATGTGAGCTTCCGCCTGCATGACCTGATCGACCTGCCCGATCCGAAGGGCGAGGTGGACGTCGAGGGCATGGACGTGGAGGACGGGTGGCTGTGGATCGTGGGATCCCACAGCCTCGCCCGGCGCAAGCCCAAGCCGGACGAACAGGACACCGCGGCCATGCTGGCGCGGCTGGAGTCCATCAAGCGCGAGCCCAACCGCTATCTGCTCGCCCGCATCCCGCTGGAGGATGGCCCCGACGGCCGGGTGCCCGTGCGCAGGGCAGCGGACGGGCGCCGGTCGTCCTGGCTGCCCTTCGCCCGGAAACACGGCAACGCGCTGACCAAGGCGATCGGCAAGGATCCGCAACTGGCGCCGTTCCTGTCGATCCCGGCCAAGGAGAACGGCTTCGACGTGGAGGGTCTGGCGGTCGCGGGCGACCGGGTGTTCCTGGGGCTGCGCGGCCCCGTGCTGCGCGGTTGGGCCGTCATCCTGGAACTCGACATCGGGCCCGGCAAAAAGGGCGGCATCGCCCTGGCCGGCAAGGGGGCGGCTGCCGTCCGCAAGCATTTCCTGGACCTGGACGGTCTGGGGATCCGCGAACTGTGCCGGGACGGGGACGATCTGCTGATCCTGGCCGGTCCGACCATGGATTTGGATGGGCCGGTGCGGGTGTGGCGGTGGGCCGGTGCGTGCACGGACACGGGCCGGATCGTCCCGCGCGACCGGCTGGGTGTGGTCCTGGACGTGCCCTATGGGACCGGCTTCGACCACGCCGAGGGACTGGGCCTGCGCCCGCGTCCGGATGGCGGCCGGGACCTGCTGGTGGCCTACGACAATCCGGGGCCGGCACGGTTGCGGGGCGCGACGGCCGTGGTCATCGACGCGTTCCCGCTTCCGGGTTGAGGGGGGCGCCCGGGTTCACGGCCGGGCCGCCGGACGGGCGTCCGGATCGGCGATGTCAAGGGCGCGCAGGATGCGGGGGCCGGAGACCTCCGCGAATCCCTTGACCTTCTTGAGTTCCCGCACGATGCCGGCGAGCGTCGGGGCCGGCATGTCCCGGATCGCCTGGAAGGCGTCCAGCCAAGTGTAGGGCCCGCCGGGCCGGATGCTGGCGACCGCCCCCAGCAGCCTCAAAGCGTCGGCGTTGTCCGGGTGGTTGGGATCGAGCACGCCGCGCCCTTGCGGCGGGAAGGTCCCGACCACGTGCATGGCCACCCGGTCGATGGCCTCGTCGCGGTTCCGCTCATCCCAGTCGTCGATCATGTGCCGGCCGGCCGGCGTGTTGGCGAAGAGGTTGACGTGGATCCCCATTCCGTCCCGGAACAGCACGCCCGGATCATCCTTCGTCGTGAGCATCCAGAAGGCCTCGTGCAGGGCGTTCTCGCCCGGCGGCAGGTGGCCGGACGCCTGCATGGCCCGTACCAGCACGCGTGCGCGGTCCATGTGCTGGCCGAAATCGGTCTGGGTGGCGCCGATCGAAGGCCCGCTGCCGCCAAGCGTGTCCTTCTGGAGGGCCGTCCGGGTTGGGGAGGCCGTCCGAAGCGGGGAGCCCGTCCGGCACGCCCGTTCCAGGACGTGCCACGACATCTCCGCGTCGGAGAGGGTGTTGTAGTGCCCGCTCCGGCCATGCACCCGCGCGATCTCGTCGATCACGGGCTTCGCGACCAGCACCACGCCGCCACTGACGCGGATCTCCCGGCCGTCGAGCCCGGCATCGACGACCACGATGGGATGGTCGTGGATGAAGGTGACGAGGCGTTCCTCGCCGGTCATGAGATGCGAGACCTGGCGGGCCGGCAGGGCGAGCAGCGCGGCGGCGCCCTTGTCCCGGACGGCGGCGCAGGCGTCCCGCACCACCCGCCCGTCCTGGCCGTGGACGATCGCCAGGAAGAATTCCTCCGCCGAACCGCCCTCGACCGACCGGCAGATGTAGTGGCTCCACTCCTGGTCCTTTCGGAGCGTGCCGATGCGCCCGTACTCGACGCGGTGGCGGCGGCCGGCCGTCTCCACCGCGCCTTCCAGCAGGATCCAGGAGGGCGTGTCGATCTTCCGCAGATCGGCCTTCAGGCCGATGCGGCGCTCCACGCCCAGGGTGTTGCGCCCCAGGTCCTGCCGCGCCGGCCCTGGAAAAACGCCGCCCCCGTCCGGCTGGGGCAATGGCACAGGGGAACCGGTGTGCAGGTTATGGAGCGCAAAACGCTCGCGGCCGTCCGGAAGGGTCACGACATAGCCGGCGAACAGCTGGTGCGTCGCGGCATCGACATAGGTTCCGATCCGGTGGTGGATCTCGGAACCTTCGTGGGCCAGATGCAGGGTGCGGAAGCCCGGCTTGAGCCCGCGCACCGGCATCGGGGCGGCGGTGTCGACCCCCGCCCCGGAATCCCCGCAGGACAGCGCCTCGGTGCCCCAGCCGGTGTACTTGGCGTTCGCGGGCTGGGCCCCCGCCGGTCCCGTCGCAAGGGCCAGCCAAGCCGCTGTGGTTCCGGTCAGGATCCGCCTTGCCAAGTCCGCCATCGCCCGCTCCCGCGCACCGCCGCTGCAATCGTTGATAGCATGAGCGGACGGAACCTCAAGCGGAATACACCTGTCCCTGCGGCAAGACATCGGCGAAGGCCTTGCCCGTGTCCGGGCGGATCCGTTGCACAGGGAAGCCGGTGTCCAGGTTGTGCAGGCCGAAGCGTTCGCCGCCGTCGGGCAGGGTGACCACATGGCGGGCGAACAGCCGGCCGGTCGCGGCATCGACACACCCTCCGATGTGTCGGTGGCCGATGTGTCTGTGGATTTCGAAGCCCTCGCGGGCGAGGTGCAGGGCGCGGAAGCCCGGCGCCAGACCGCGGCGACACCGGCCAGCACCCGTTTTGCCCAGCGGCATCGTCTCCCCTCCGCTGCGAGCACCGGGCCGGGCACAGCAGGATCTGCCGCGCGAAGCGGCGCGGGCAGCCGGTCGGGGCGGACCGCCGCCCCGACCGACCTGAGGCCGCGGCCCCGGCTGCGTCAGCCCATGCCGTTCCGGTCCCGGAACAGGTACTGGCCCAGCAGGCCCATCGGGGGCGCAGGGTCCGGCTCCTCCGGCGCGTGGGCCGAGAGGAACGCGTCGAACAGCCCCAGTGGCGAGGGCGGCGGCTTGTCCCAGCCGGGGGCGATCCGGTCGAGCAGCCCCGGTAGCCGGGGCGGTGGCGCCGCCTGGGTCGGGACCCCCGGGCTGGCGAAGGGCCAGCCCAGGCCCATGCCCGGCGGCGAATGGCTCGCCGCCACCGGCCGGAAGCCCGCGCCCGGCGGTCCATGGCCGTACCCCGGTCCGGGCAAGGGCGCGGCGGGGAACGGGAACCCGGCCGGTCCGCGGAACAAGGAGGCCTCCTGTCCGCGGATCTCCGGGTTGGACGGCTGCACGGGCGCGGTCAGCGGCATGGATCCGGCCGGCGGGCCGGCGGGAAGTGAGGTCCCCAGGGGTCCGGGGCCGGTCGGCCCACCCGGCGGGGCCAGGAGTGGCGGCATGGCGTCAGCCGGCCCGCCGGGCGGCAAGGGGGCCGCCGGCTCGGGGCGGGGCTGCGTCCCGGCCGGCGGCAGGGTCGACTTGCGCCGCGGCGCCTCCGGAATCCAGAGCGGGATGGGGATCCCGAACGTGGTCAGGATGTTCCGGCCGGAGCCCTTGTCGCCACTGAACGCCTCGATCTTCCAGAGCGCCCGGGCCATGTCGTCGAGCGTCGGCTGCTCCATCTCCCGGATCGCCTGGAAGGCGTGGAGCCAGTTGTAGTCCCCACTGGGCTGGTTGTTGGCGACCGCGCCCAGCAGCTTCAGGGCCCTGACGTGGTCGGGATGACTGGGGTCGAGCACGCCGCGGCCGGCGAGCGGACCCGTACCGATCGCGTGCATGAGCACCCTGTTGGCGGCCGCACGGCGGTTGTCGTTGTCCCAGCGGTCGATCAGCGCCCGGCCCGCCGGGGAGTTGGCGAAACGGTTGATCTTGATGGCCAGCCCGTTCTTGACGAGCACGCTCGGGTCACCCTTCGTCGTGAGTGCCTTAAACGCCTCCTCGGCGGCCGCTTCGTCCAGCTTCAGGTAACCGGACTTCTGCATGGCGGCGACCAGTTCCTTTGCTTGCGTCCAGCGTTCGGGCACCCCAAGGTCGGTCTGGGTGGCGCCGATCGAGGGTCCGCTGTTCTTGAACCTGGATGTGGACTTCACCTGCGGAAGCCGCACCGTGGCCCAGCCGATGCCGTCGGTCTCCTCATAGCCCACGATGTCGCCCTCGATGTCGTGGGGCCGACTGCCGATGCTCAGGGCGATATCCAGCAACCTTTTCGGCTCCACGGTCGGTACCAGGTCGACATGGGTCAGCATGTAGGGGGTGGTGTTGCGCGCCTCGGTCTCGTGGATGCCGTCCCAGACGGCTTTGGTTTGCCAGGGCTCGAAGGCCGTTCCATGGCCGGCGGCAAGGAGGTGGGGGGCGTCGGGATCGTGGTCATCGTGGTCCATGTGTCCTCCGGAAAAGAAAAGAGCCGCCGGGGCGTCGGCGGCTCTTGGGTGGGAACGGTGCCCGCCCGGTGCGGGGCGGGGGTGGGGATCTCAGGGGCGGGGCCCCGTCCGGCACGCCCGCTCCAGCACGTGCCGCGAGATCTCTTCGTCGGAGAGGCTGCTCCACTCCTCCGTGCCGGATGGCAGGTTGCCGTGGGTGCGTTCGATTTCGGCGACCACCGCCTTGGCGACCACCAGCACGCCGCCGTCCACGCGGATGTCCTGGCCGTCCAGCCCGGCATCGACCACCACCACCGGGTGGTCGTAGACGAAGCTGAGCAGGCGGTCCTCTTCGGTCACCAGATGCGAGACATGGCGGGCGGGCACGGCGAGCAGCGCGTCGGCGCCCTGGTCGCGGACGGCGGCGCAGGCGTCGGGCACCACCCGCCCCGTCTGGTCGTGCACCAACGCCAGGAAGAAGTCCTCGGTGGGGCCGCTGTCGACCGACCGGCAGATGTAGCTGGTCCAGTTCTGCTCGCTGCCGAACGCGCCGAGGTATCCGTCCTGGACGAGGTGCCGGTGGCCCGCCGTCTGCACCATGCCCTCCAAGGAAATCCAGAAGGGTTTGTTCAATTCCTGCAAATTGGCCTTCAGGCCGATGCGCCGCTCCACGCCACGGGTGCTCTCCCCGAAATTCTCCGTCGTCGGCCTGGGGAAGGCGCTGCCGGTGTCCGAGCGGACCAGTTGCAGATACCAGCCGGTGTGCAGGTTGTGCAGGCCGAAGCGCTCGCCGCCGTCGGGCCGGGTGACCACATAGCCGGTGAACAGCTGGCTGGTCGCGGCATCGACATAGGTTCGCGCTTTGCGGTGGGTCTCGGAGTCCTCGCGGGCGAGGTGCAGGGCGCGGAAGCCCGGCGCCAGCCCGCGCACCGGCACCGGGGCGATGGTTTCGATCGGATACTTCGTCTCCCCGCAGGCCCTCGGGTCGTTGCCTTGGGGGGGCAGGAAGATGTACTCGCCCCCCTCGTCCGCCGTGTCCTGGGCACCCCCGACGCCGGCCGCGAGCGCCAGCCAGACCGCGGCGGTACCGGCCAGAACCCGTCCTGCCATGCTGGTCATCGTCTCCTCCCCGCTGCGTGCGCCGGGCCGGTCACGGGGCGGACGCCATCGTCGATGCAATCACCGATAGCACGACCGGGCGGGGCTTCCCAATCGGGTTCGCCCGACCGGCGCCACACCCGGCCGCAGCGGTCCGCGGGTCGTTGGAATGGTTGCTCATGCGTCCTCCGGAAACGAAAAGAGCCGCCGGTGGGGCCGGCGGCTCGGGGGTGAAGGGGGCCGCCCGGTTGCGGGCGGTGAGCGGTCAGCGGCGGGGGCAGGCCCGCTCCAGCACGTATTGCGAGATCTCCTCGTTGGAGAGGATGTTCCACTCCTCGTCCGGCGTTGCGCCGTGCGCCCGCCAAAGCTCGTTCCGCATGAGCGCGTTCAGAAGGGCCTTGGCGACCACCAGCACGCCGCCGTGGACGCGGACGTCATGGCCGTCCAGCCCGGCGTCGACCACCACCACCGGGGTATCGTCGACGAACGTCAGCAAGCGGTCCTCCTCGGTCACCCTGTGCCGAAAGGAAGGGAGGGCACGGCCCGCAGCGCGTCGGCGCCCTGGTCGCGCACGGCGGCGCAGGCGTCGGGCACCACCCGCCCGGCCCGGTCCCGCACGATGGCCACAAAGAACGCCTCCGCCGGCCCGCCGTCCACCGACCGGCAGATGTAGGAGTTCCAGTCCTGCCCTTTGTTGATCATGCCGAGGCGGCCGTACAGGAAGAGATGCCGGTGGCCCACCGTCTCCACCGTGGCCTCGTCCCCGATCGTATACGCCGCGATCCGCTGCAATTGGGCCTTCAGCCCGATGCGGCGCTCCACGCCACGGGTGTTCCAAATGTCCCGCCGTGCCGGTCCGGGGAAGGCGTTGCCCTTGTCCGAGCGGACCAGCTGCAGGTACCAGCCGGTGTGCAGGTTGTGCAGCCCGAAGCGTTCGCTGCCGTCGGGCCGGGTGACCACGTAGCCGGTGAACAGTTGGCCCGTGGCGGGATCGACATAGTCCCCAATGCGGAGATGGGTCTCGAAATCCTCGCGGGCGAGGTGCAGGGCACGGAAGCCGGGCGCCAGCCCGCGCACCGGCACCGGGGCGATGGCGTCGATGGAATAGGCCAACTCCCCGCAGGTTGTTGGTTCGGTCCACTCGCGGTGCCCGACCTCGCCGGTGTCCTCGACCTCCTCGTCGGCCGTGTCCTGGGCGGCCGCCAAGCCGGCCGCGACCGCCAGCCAGGCCGCGGCGACACCGGCCAGGATCCGCTTTGCGCTGCTGCTCACCATGTCCTCCCCCTTTGCCGCTCCGCCGGTCCGGCCGCCGAATGGCAAAGCCCCGCGCGGAGGACCGGCGGGGCTTTCTGGTGGAGGCGCACGAGCTCGGAACTATAGATGGTTTTTGGCAAAAAACATGCGCGCGTCAAGTGTAGCGTCGATATGGACATCCCCCTGGGTTTGCCGACGCCTGTCGCGCTTACCGCGTCGCCCCGGACTGCTGGATCAACTGGCCGCAGGGGCTGTCGGGCTCCAGGCCCGGGTCGATGAAGGGGATCACCGCGGCCAGCGGCGTCAGCAGCACGCTCAGCGCCACCGCCGCGGCCCCGCGGGCGGCGAGTTCCCCGGCCTCGATGCCGAACTGCGGGTCGGCGATCGGCCCCGAGATGGTGACCGGGGTGCGCGACACGGCCAGGCTCGGTTCCTTGGGCCGCGCCTGGACGCGCATGGACAGGGTCTCGTTGCGCAGGTTCACCCCGCCCTCGCCGTGGACGACCACCTCGGTGGTGTCCACCACCAGGATGCGCCGCTCGGCGATGCCGCGGGCCACTTCGAAATCCGCCACGATGCAGCGGAGCTGCACCGGGATGTCCTGGTTCGCGACGATCCCCAGCGCCTTGGCCGCGGTGTCGCCGATCAGGCCGCGCACGGTGGCCGACCCGATGCGCCCCCCGTCCAGGATCAGGGCGATCTGACCGTCGGCGCGGCCGGCGACCTCGGCCACGCTGCGGCCAGGGCCGCCGAGTTGGATGCGGCCGGAGATCGTCCCCTGCACGTCCTGGGGCGCGGACTTCGACCCGCCGGTGCCGTCCTGGGATCCCGCCAGCAGCGCCGCCAACGGCAGGCCCCGGATGCGCAGGTCGGCCTTGGCCGTGGTGGTGGATTGGCGGCCGTCCACGGTCACGCCGCCGCGCACCGTGCCCTTCATCACGCCGGCCTCGATCGGGTCCACCTGCAGCAGCCCGTCCCTCAGCTTGAAGTGCGTGGCGAACCGGTCGACCGGAAGGCCGCCGGGCAGGATCTTCTCGCTGCGCAGGCGCAGGTCGACGTTGGCGGCGTGCAACTGCTCCACCGGAAGCCGGCCTTCGGGCAGCAGCCGCTTCGTCTTGTCCGCCTTCTCCTCCAGCCGCGCGCCGATGAACCCCGACAGGTCGGCGAGGTCCAGCGTGGTGGCGACCAATTCGCCGGTGACGGTGGTCTTGGGCTGGCCGGTGTCCAGTGACACGCCGCCTGCGAACTCGCTGCGGCCGAAGCGGACGGCCAGTTCGTTGATCGTCCACACCGCCTCCTGCCGCGTCACCTTGCCTTTCAGGTGGTAGTCGGGCGTGGGCGGGGCCGGGATTCCGAAGATGGGGAACAGGTGGTGCAGGCCGGGGCCCTGGAACTCCACGCCCAGGACCGGCCCGCGCATTTGGATCGGATCGTCGATGGCCCCATCCACGATGGCACGGGTTTGGCCGATGTGGGCCTCGGCACGGATGGGATAGGGTTCGCGGCCCAGGCGCAGCTGGTCGAGCGAGCCGCCGTCCAGGATCAGCTTGAACGGCTGCTGGCCGAACTGCCCCTGCCCTTCCAGGTGGATGCGCTCGCGCCCCTCGCCGCCTTCGCCCGTCGCAGTGCTCAGCCGGTTTTCCAGGCGGATCCCGTGGCGCGGGTCGCGGTAGAGGACGACGCCCTCGCGCGCCGTCAGCCGGCCGATCACCGGCACCTCGGTCCGGTCGTCGGGGACGGTGGCTTCCTCCGCCACCTTCTTCGCGGCCTCGTTCCGGGGTCGGTCTCGGTACAGCCAGTTGGCCTCGCCTTCCTTGCTGTACTCCAGCACCACGCGGGGGTTCAGCATGTCGAGGTGCGGGATGTTGATCCGGCCGCGCACCAGGTCCAGCAGGCGGATGCTGCCGTCGGCCTCGTCCACGCTCAGGATGTACGGCTCGTCCGACCAGGGCGCGTTCTTGACCCGGATGCCCTTGACGTTGATGTGCGGCGTCAGCCCCCAGTCGACCTCCAGCGGGCCTTCGATCACCACCTCGCGGCCGAGCGCAGCCGACGCCTGCTCGGCGACGGTCCCCTTCCAACTGTTGGCATCGAAATTGGCCAGGAACGCGCCGCCGGCCGCCGCCCCGACCGCCACGACGCCTCCGATCCCAGCCGCCACCCACGCGAGAACGCCCACCATGGCCCGGATCCTTATTCCCTTTGGGGGAGAACAGGTCCCGACTTAGCGGGTTCCTGCGCGCAGGTTCCGGGTGGCCGACGGCCCGGTGGCGGATCAACATGGCGCGACCCGCAACACGGACGCCGCACACCAACCATGCCCACACCCGCCCCCATCGATGATGCCGGCCTCGACATCCCCACCCGGATCGGCGCCTTGGATTGGGCCGGAATCACCGCGTCACTGGACGCGCACGGCTTCGCCACCACCGGCCCGCTGCTGCCGCCCGACGCCTGCAGGGCGTTGGCGGACCTCTACGACCGGCCTGCGCTGTTCCGCAGCCGCATCGTGATGGAGCGCCATGCGTTCGGCCGGGGCGAGTACCAGTATTTCGCGGATCCGCTGCCGGCACCCGTTGCCGCGCTCCGCGCCGCCGTGTACCCGCATCTGGCCGGCGTGGCGAACCGCTGGGCCGAAGCCCTGGGCGAAGACGCCCGCTATCCAGCCGACCTACCGGACTTCCTCGCCCGGTGCCACGCGGCCGGCCAGACGCGGCCGACGCCGCTGCTGCTGCGCTACGGGGCCGGCGACTACAACTGCCTGCACCAGGACCTCTACGGCCCGCACGTCTTCCCGCTTCAGATGGCGGTGCTGCTGGATGCGCCCGGCCACGACTTCGAGGGCGGCGAATTCGTCCTGGTGGAACAGCGCCCGCGCGCCCAGTCGCGGGCCGAGGTGGTGCCCCTGCGCCAGGGCGAGGCGGTGGTCTTCGCCGTGCGCAACCGGCCGGTGCGCGGCAGCCGGGGCTGGTACCGCACCACCCTGCGGCACGGGGTGGCGACCATCCGGTCGGGACGGCGGCACACCCTGGGCATCCTCTTCCACGACGCGGCCTGACGGTCCCCCGCCGTGGCCCGCCGCGGTGGCGTCAATTCGGAAAGCGGCGCACGTTCTCGACGAACAGCTGGTACAGCTCGGCCAAGTACTCCGAAGGCTTCTGCCGGCCGAAGGGCATATTGTCGGACACGTGCTTCACCAGACCGGGCGGAGCCTTCACCGGGACCACCTCGTAGCCGGCCTTGCGCAGTTCGCGGATCACGTTGTCCGCCTGCTTGATGTAGTCCTCGTTGAAGAGGCTTTTGTCGGCCGCCCGGATGGATTGCGCGATGAGGTCCCGCAGCTTGGTGCTCACCCGGACCTCCGTCAGGTCACGCCGTGGCGGCGCAGCTCGCCGTCCAGACGGCCGGCGAGCCACAGGAAGAACATGCGGAAATCGCTGACCAACGACCACAGCGGGTAGGTGAAGGTGGCCGGGCGGTTGCGCTCGACCGCCATGTGACCGATCCAGGCGAAGGCATAGCCGCTGACCACAGCCGCCGGCAGCAGCATGGGATTGAGCGTCGCCGCCGCGATGGCGAGCAGCAGCAGCGCCAGTCCCGTGCCGGCGAAGTGCAGCGCACGGGTGCCGGGCCGGGCGTGCTCCCGCAGGTAATAGGGCCAGAACTCCTCGTAGGTCCGGTACCGCTGTGCCACGATCCCCTCCCCTTCCGGTCTCACGCCCGCCGTGTCCCGGGGCCGTCCCTTGCAAACGGCGGCCCATCTGGATAACTGAGGGAAGCCGGGCGCGCGGTTGTCAAGCCGCGCCATGGAGTCCGGCACATCCCAAGAGGACTGGCGACGATGGCGTACAAGGTCGCGGTGGTGGGTGCCACCGGCAATGTCGGCCGCGAGATGCTGAGCATCCTGGCGGAACGCGAGTTCCCGGTGACCGAAGTCGTGGCACTGGCGTCCGAAAAATCGGTCGGGCGGGAAGTGTCGTTCGGCGAGGACGACATCCTGCGCGTCCAGGACCTGGCCACCTACGATTTCCGGGGCGTGGACATCGTGCTGTCGTCGCCCGGTGCGAAGGTGTCGGCCGCCTTCGCGCCGAAGGCCGCCGCCGCGGGTGCGTGCGTCATCGACAACACCAGCTACTGGCGCATGGACCCCGACGTGCCCCTGGTCGTGCCGGAAGTGAACCGCCACGCCATTGCCGACTGGGAGAAGAAGGGCATCATCGCCAACCCCAACTGCTCCACGGCGCAGATGGTGGTGGTGCTGAAGCCGCTGCACGAGCTGGCCGGCATCCGGCGGGTCGTCGTCTCGACCTACCAGTCGGTGTCCGGCGCCGGCAAGGAGGCGATGGACGAGCTGTTCACCCAGACCCGCGCCATCTACGTCAACGACCCTGTGAACAAGCAGAAGTTCACCAAGCAGATCGCCTTCAACGTCATCCCGCACATCGACACCTTCATGGACGACGGGTCCACGAAGGAGGAATGGAAGATGGCGGCCGAGACCAAGAAGATCCTGGATCCCGCCATCAAGGTGACGGCCACCTGCGTGCGCGTGCCGGTGTTCATCGGCCACTCCGAGGCGATCAACATCGAGTTCGAGCGGCCGATCAGCGAGGAACAGGCCCGGGCGGCCCTTCGCCGCGCCCCGGGCGTCAGCGTGATCGACCACCGCGCCGACGAAGGCTACGTCACCCCGGTGGAGTGCGCGGGCGACGATCTGGTCTTCGTCAGCCGCATCCGCGAGGACTACACCGTGGACAACGGGCTGAACCTGTGGGTGGTCGCCGACAACCTGCGCAAGGGCGCGGCGCTGAACGCGATCCAGATCGCCGAGGCCTGGGCGCAGGACCACGGGCGTTGAGCAGCGGTGCCGTGATGATCGACGTGCTCGGCGTGGTCCTGTTCGCCCTGAGCATGTCGATCACGCCGGGGCCGAACAACGTCATGGTCACCGCGTCCGGCGCGAACTTCGGGTTCGCGCGGACGGTGCCGCACATGGCCGGCATCGCCCTGGGCTTCCCGCTGATGCTGGTCGCCGTGGGGCTGGGCCTCGGCGGCGTGTTCACCGCCTATCCCGCCGTCCACCAGGTCATGAAGTTCGCGGGTGCGGCGTACCTTGTGTCCATGGCGTGGCGGATCGCGACCGCGACCCCCGCCGGCGATGCCGACCGCCGCTCCCGGCCGCTGACCTTCCTGGAGGCCGCGGCCTTCCAGTGGGTGAACCCGAAGGCCTGGATCATCGCGCTGGGCGCGCTGACCACCTACACCAGGGTCGGCGGCGACATGCTGGTCGAAAGCCTGGCCATCGCGGGGATCTTCATGCCCGCATCCTTCCTGTCGGTGACGGCGTGGGCGCTGTTCGGCCTGGCGCTGCGCCGCCTGCTGACCGCCCCCGCGGCGCTGCGCGCCTTCAACGTCGGGATGGCCGTCCTGCTGGTGCTCTCGCTGGTGCCGCTGTTCATCTGATAGCGCCGAGCGCATGTCCCCATGCACTCGGCGCTATCAGGCGGCGCAAAGCGTCAGCGGATCTGCCGCACGTCGAACCGCCGCGCCGGGTTGGCGAACTGGTCCTGGGCCGCCACCAGTTGCAGTTCGCGGGTGCCGGCCTTTTTGGTGGCATCGAACACGGCGAAGATGCCGGCCGCCGCCAGTTCCAGGGCCTGGGCGGGATCATCGGTCCGCAGCAGATGCGCCAGGAACAGGGCCGCGGTGCAATCCCCCGCGCCGTTCGGAGGCGGCTCGATGGCCAGGCGGGGGGTCACGACCACCCACGTGCCGCCGGGACCGTCCAGCAGCATTTCGATCACGTCGGCGGATGCGTCGGACCGCGTCAGGCTGGTCAGCAGGACGAAGCGGGGTCCCATCGCACGGGCCTTCGCCCCGGCGGCCACGGCGTCGTCCAGCGAGCGGACCTGGATGCCGGTCAGGTATTCCAGCTCGAACTGGTTGGGCGTGATGATGTCGGCGGCCGGGACCGCCCGTTCGCGCATGAAATCGGGAATGCCCGGCCGGACGAAGAAGCCGCGCCCCACATCGCCCATCACCGGGTCGCAGCAATAGAGCGCCTTGGGATTGGCCGCGCGCGCCCTGGCCACCGTGTCCAGGACGGC
The DNA here is from genome assembly GCA_035645145.1 of Azospirillaceae bacterium. GTDB lineage: Bacteria > Pseudomonadota > Alphaproteobacteria > Azospirillales > Azospirillaceae > CANGXM01. The sequence goes on from DASQNC010000017.1 coordinate 72,815, forward strand.
CGTCCCCAGCGTGGCGTCGCCCATGTAGCCGCTCAGCACCGCGTCGCAGGCCCCCATCACGCCGCGCGCCGCAATCCCCTCCACGATGGATCCGATGTGGTCCGGCGTGAACACTTGGCCGGTCCAGCTGCCGTACCCGGTGTGGTTGGAGAATTGGACCGTGTGGATCGGCCATACTTCGAACCCCAGGCGCTGCATGGGGAAAACGGCGGCGGCATTGCCCACATGGCCGTACGCGACATGCGATTGGATGGACAGGATGTTGGGCATGACGTCCGCGGAACCTCCAATCGAATGGGTATCATCTTATAAACCGCACGCGGAGGGCTTGCCAGCCCATCGACTCGCCCCCGACTTGCAAGGATCGGGACCGGCGGCATACTGGCGGCCCGCCGAACCCTCGCCGAACCTGGGAGGCCGCCCATGCCCGCGTCCGTCCGCCCGCGCCGCAGTGCGCTCTACATGCCCGGTTCCAACCCGCGGGCCATCGAGAAGGCGCGCGGCCTGCCAACCGACGTGGTCATCCTCGACCTGGAGGACGCGGTGGCGCCCGACGCCAAGGACGCCGCCCGGGCCCAGGTGGCCGCCGCCGTCCGGGACGGCGGTTTCGGCCGGCGCGAGGTGGTGGTCCGGGTCAACGGGCTCGACACCCCGTGGGGATTCGAGGATCTGCGCGCGGCGGCGCAATGCGGGGCCGACGCCGTCCTGCTGCCCAAGGTCGAAGGGGCCGACGGCATCTGCCGGGCCATCGCCGTCCTGGCCGCGTCCGGCGCACCGGACCACCAGGCGGTCTGGTGCATGATGGAAACGCCGCTGGCCTTCCTGAACGCCCGCGAGATCGCCGCCGCGCATCCGCGGTTGGCGGCGCTGGTCATGGGGACGTCCGACCTGGCCAAGGATCTGCACGCCGCCCACACCCGCGACCGCCTGCCCATGGTGACCAGCCTGGGCCTGTGCCTGCTGGCGGCCCGCGCCTACGGTCTGGCGGCGCTGGACGGCGTGCACATCGACCTGGACGACGCCGAGGGGCTGGCCCTGTCCTGCCGGCAGGGGGCGGAGCTGGGCTTCGACGGCAAGACCCTGATCCACCCCAAGCAGTTGGACGCCGCCAACACGGCCTTCGCCCCCGGCGAGGCCGAGGTCGCGCGCGCCCGCCGCATCATCCAGGCGCACGCCGAGGCCCTGGCCCAGGGCAAGGGCATCACGCTGGTGGACGGCAAGCTGGTGGAAGCACTGCACGTCGCCGAGGCGCGGCGCCTGGTTGCCCTGGCGGACGCGATATCCGCCGGCTGAGCACGGTCGTGGGGCCGCCCCTACAGTGCCAGGCGGTAGCGTAGGCCCCAGAACCCCACCGGGGCGGCGTTGGCGTCGTTGCCGGGCGCCAGATCGAACCCGGCGCGTGCAACGAACGAGTGGCGCCCGCCCAGCAACGGCAGCCGGTACGCCAATTCGAACGACATGGCCGCCGCGTCCGGTGCGGCGGAGATCCGGCTGTAGGAACCGTCCGCCCCCACCGACAGGGACGAGCCGGCGGTGAAGCGGATCGGCCGGGACACGGCCATCACCAGACGGTCCTGCTCGGTGAACAGGCCGGATCCAACCAGACCAAACGCGAATCCCTCGCTGCGCAGCCCGTCCAGCGACGTGCCGTCGCGCAGGGCTCCGCCCGGCACCGACGACCAAGCGGACTGATACCCGGCCAGCAGCGACAGACGAGGCGTCACCGGGACGACGGCGAAGCCGCCCAGCATCCACGTCACCGAGGTGCCGTCGATTTCCTGGCCCGCGACGTTGCCCGCGCCCAGGACGGTGCCCTGCTCGGTGATCATCCCCGCCTGGAGGCCGAAGGTGGCGCCGAAGGAGCGGAAGGACACCTCGCCGAACCCGCCGGTGCGCTGCGGCGGACCGCCATCCCCCATGGAAAGCGCGGTCAACGCCCCGAGGCGCCAACGGAGACCGCCCGTCCGGCCCGAGACCAGCGCCCCGGTGCCACCCGCGAACAGCTTGATGTAGGGCGTGGCGAAGCCGTCGCGCAGCAACGGCGCGCTGCCGGCCAAGGCCCCCGACCCCGGCAGGCCGAATTGCAGGGCGGGATCCGGACCGGCGGCCACATTGAGGTTCGCCTGCGGCCCGAGCTGCGCCGTGAAGGTCAGGCGGTTGGCCTTGGGATCGCCCAGGAAGCGCCCTTCCAGCCAGGGTGGCCGATCGGGCAGATCCCGGTCGAACAGCGGTGTCTCCGTCACGGGCCGGCGCGCGCCGTCCGAACCGCGGCCGGGTTCGACGGCCGGCATGGACGAGAAAAGGGTGAAGCGGAACGGCTGCGCCCCCTCGTCCGCCCGCCCCGGCCGGGCGTCGCGCCGGAGCAGCGGTTGGTCGTCGTCCCCAGGGGCGGACGGCCGGAACGTTTCCACCGCCGGCAGGACCATGGCGTCCGGCGGCAAGGCACCCGATGGCGCCACCAGCGGAACGGCAACCGGGGGCGCCTCGGCATTGGCCGGTGCCGCGGCAAGGTGGGGCTGGACCTCGGGCGGATGCTCATTGGTGGGCTCGGCCACCTGCCGCACGGGCTCGTCGGGAACCGGGTCGCCGGAATCGACGGCCCCCGCCTCGGCCACGATGACCGGCGGTGCGGGGTCCATGGGGATGGTTTCGGCGGACGGTGCGGTGTCCGCCTGCACCGGGACATCGGCCACGGGGCTGGAAGGGATCTGGCCTAAGGATTCGGATTGGGCCTGTGCGCCGCCGGCCGCCGCGAGAGTCAACGCGAAGCCGGCAAGCGCGAACCGGCCGAAGGGGATCGGCATGGTGGGCGCTCCGTCGGGTGCCGCACCCGCGCCGTGGCACGGGGCGAACGCTGCGGGGATCTCCGGTCACCTCCGATCGAGGTACCGCTTGGGGTGCGCAAAGTGCCCGCCCACCGGTGACACAGGCGCAATCACAAGATGATTTTTTGCGGAGCAATAATTTAACTGGTTGATAATCAATCGAATATTTCGTTTCCCCTTGGAAACATCCACCGAACACCCAATACTGGACGACAGTCGTCAACCACAGGAAAGGAGGTGATCTCGTGTCTCACCGTCATGTACTGCCGTCCGCTGCGACCGTGACCGGGATCTCGACCTCCGAGGTCCGCGTCGCCTGACGCTTCGCGGTGCGGTCCCGCGGGACCGCGGTCGGATGCGTGGGAAGGGCCGCTCCCGATGGCCTCGGGGCGGCCCTTCCGCTTTTCAGGGTTCGTGAAGAAGGTGCCGGCGCGCCTGCGGCATGGCCCCGTTCGACAAAAAGGGGCGGCGGTTCTATATATCCCCGGCGATTGTCGGCAGGGGTGTGCGCGCGTGCTGGACCATGTGATCGAATACGTGACGGATCCGGATGGCGGCGCGGTCCCGATCTACGGGCCGGAGGCATTCGAAGGGATGCGCAAGGCGGGCCGCCTGGTGGCGGAATGCCTGGACTTCATCATCCCCCACGTGCAGCCCGGCGTGACCACCGGGCACCTGGACCGGTTGATCGAGATGTGGGTCCGGGACCACGGCGCGGTGTCCGCGACCATCGGGTACAAGGGCTACACCAAGGCCTCGTGCATTTCGGTCAACCATGTCGTCAACCACGGCATCCCCAGCGACGACAAGCGGCTGGCCAACGGCGACATCGTCAACATCGACGTCACCTTGATTCTGGACGGCTGGTACGGCGACACCAGCCGCATGTTCCTGGTCGGCGACAAGGTGGGCGTGCGCGGCCGCAAACTGGTGGACGTGACCTACGACGGCATGATGGCCGGCATCGCCGAGGTGGCGCCGGGCAAGCACCTGGGCGACGTCGGCGCCGCGATCATGGAGATCGCCCACGCCAACCGCTTCTCGGTCGTGACGGAATTCTGCGGCCACGGCATCGGCCACATCTTCCACCAGGCGCCGCAGGTCATGCACGTCGGCCTGCGCAACCACGGGCTGGTGCTGCAACCCGGCATGGTCTTCACCATCGAGCCGATGATCAACGCCGGCCGGCCCGAAACCAAGGTGCTGGCCGACGGCTGGACGGCTGTCACCCGCGACCGGTCGCTGTCCGCCCAGTTCGAACACCAGGTCGGCGTCACCGAAACGGGCGTGGAAATCTTCACCCTGTCGCCGAAGGGTCTGCACCGCCCCCCTTACGCGGTGTGAACTTCGCGTTGACGGCGCCGGGCGGGGGGCCAACCTTCCAGGGGTGACGCCCACCCCCGCCCGGGAGGCCCCATGCGCATCCTCGCCGCCCTTGCCGCCCTGCTCCTGTCCGTCCCCGGCCCCCTTGCCGTCCCCGCCGCCGCGCAGGATGGCGGGCCGATCACCCGGACCCACGCCCTGGCCGAGTTCGGCGAGCCGCTGCACGGCCCGGACTTCAAGCATTTCCGCTATGTGAATCCGCAGGCCCCCAAGGGCGGAGCCATCACCCTGTCGGAGCCGGGCACCTTCTCGCCCAGCAACACCTTCGACAACCTGAACCTGATCCCGCTGAGGGGCGTGCAGGCGTTCGCGGTTTCCCTGGCCATGGAGACCCTGTTCGCAGCGTCGGGCGACGAGCTGGGCGTTTCCTACGGCCTTCTGGCGGAGAGTGCCGAATACCCCGAGGACAGGAGCTGGATCACCTTCACCCTGCGCCCGGAGGCCCGCTGGCACGACGGCCGACCGGTCACGGCCGAGGACGTGGCCTGGACCTTCCAGCAGATCCAGGCCCATGGACGGCCGTTCCTGAAGTCCTTCTACCGGGATGTCGACGGGGTCGAGGTCCTGGACGAGCGGCGGGTGCGGTTCACGATGAAGACCCGCGGACTGATGAAGCCGCTGGTCAACATCGCGGGCCTGACGCCCTACCCCAAGCACTGGTGGACGACGGGCGGACGCGATATCGCGTCCGGCACGCTGGAACCGCTGCTGACCAGCGGGCCGTACCGGATCGCGGGCGTGGACGCCGGCCGCAGCCTGTCGTTCGAGCGGGTGCGCGACTATTGGGGCGCCAACCTGCCGGTGAACGTGGGGCGGTACAATTTCGACCGGATCCAGGTGGTCTTCTTCCGCGACGACGACGTCCGGTACGAGGCGTTCCTGGCCGGCAACTACGACGCCCGGCAGGAGAACCGCGCCCAGCGCTGGGTCCGGGGCTACGACACGCCGGCCGTGCACGAAGGCCGGATCCAGAAGCTGGCGCTGCCCGACGAGCGGCCCAAGGGCGCGCAGGGCTACCGCCTGAACGTCCGCCGGGCCAAGTTCGCCGATCCGCGCGTGCGTGAGGCGCTGGCCCACCTGTTCGATTTCCAGTGGATTCAGCAGAACCTGCTGTACGGCCAGTACACGCGGACCAGGAGCAATTTCCCCAACTCCGACTTCGGCGCGTCGGGCCCGCCCACGCGCGAGGAGTTGGCGCTGCTGGAGCCGTTCCGGGACAAGCTGGATCCGCGGGTGCTGACCCGGGCCTTCGACCCACCGTCCGGCGACGGGACGGGCACGGGACGGGCGGGCCTGCGCGAAGCGCTGCGCCTGTTCCGCGAGGCCGGCTGGGTGGTCCGCCAGGGACGCCTCGTCAACGAGAAGACGGGCGAGCCCCTTGCGATCGAGTTCCTGGAGGACGACCCCGCGATCAACCGGATCATCCAGCCCTATGTCGAAACGCTGCGGAAGGCGGGCATCGACGCCAGCCTGCGCATCGTCGACACCGCGCAGATGCAGCAGCGGACCGACGAGTTCGACTTCGACGCCACCATGGTGAACTTCAACTTCTTCCCCCCGCCCGGGCCGGAGCTGCGCTCCTATTTCGGGTCCGAGGCGGCACGGACGAACGGCAGTGCCAATTACTCGGGCATTGCCGACCCGGTCGTGGACGCGCTGATCGAGAAGGTCGTCCAGGCCGAAAACCTGGCGGATCTGAAGGTGGCGTCGCGCGCGCTCGACCGCGTCCTGCTGTGGGGCTGGTACATGGTCCCGCACTGGTACGCGAACGAAACCTGGCTGGCCTTCTGGGACAGGTTCGGCCGTCCCGAGCAGCGGCCGCGCTACGCCAGCGGCTTTTTCGACACTTGGTGGCTGGATCCGGCGAAGGCGCCCCGGTGAGGGGCGCCCTATCGGAGAACAAGGGAATTGCCTCAGTTAGCGCACAACTGTACCAATAAAGCGCGCGTTAAATGCCGATCACATTCCCAAGGAAACTAAGAAACTCTACCAGCCAGATCAATATGATGACAAAATCGCAACCACTCATATTGCGCCGACCACCTATGTCACATTATAATGGAATACTAAGTTTTTTATGGAGGACACATGTCACCTAACGCTGAGACGCTTATATTTATCTTGTTTGCTCTCATAGGCTTAGGATTGTGCATTGCCGGATTGAATCTCCAAAATACCTACATGATTTCGGCAGCAGCAGTTTCAGCAGCTTTTGCAGCATCAACTTGGTCTGTGAGATCCTCTTTAATTCAGGACAGAGAAAAAATTTCACAATTCTATCTTGACCGCTTTATAGAAGGCGTCGAAGCAGCTCACGACCTTCTTAAAGATGGAAATGCATCCAGAGTGAATTGGATCAGTGCAGCTCGTATTTTGTCGAACTGCGAGGATCTATCTAAAAATGTTACGCACGCACCCCATCGCGATGTGATAAAAATGAAGACTGAGGAGTATCGGCATAAATTTGGAAGGATCATTGCAGGCCCGCACATCACACCATCATTCTTTTTCGGCGTCGATCCAGGCCTGCCTTTAGATGAAGCCGCAAAGGAGGCATCTAAAAATCAGATTAGAACACGATCTGCCGACTCAATATGGCCACCACCGGAAAGCAAAGAACTGCCCCCAGAAGCAATTTACCAAATCTGGCGCTTCGCAAAATTTCCAAAAAATTATGATGACCCCCTAGAGAACAGGTTCTCAGAAGATGAAAAAAGAAGCCTTCGCATTAGCTACCCAGCCCTACATGACTGGATAAATTTTCGAGACAACAATAAATACTACGCAGGGAAACGCTATCAAATGGAAAGAAATCAAAAAACAAGCTCACCACCCGAAATGAACGAACAGAACGAGGAACGACGGCGCAAGTGTTAGCCCCATCAACACTGAGCATCACAGCGTCAGCTACCACCAACTCCATTGCAAAACTAGCACCCACATTTACCATACCACACTATCAAATGAACATCGGATCGCGCGGGTCGATCGGGCGGTTCGTCGGCATTTCCTGAAGGGCCTCGGCGACCGCGGCGCCAGCCAGCACCGCCGCATCGCCGCGCACCGGCCCGATCAGTTGCAGACCGACCGGCAGGCCCCCGCGGGTGAAACCACAGGGGATCGAGATGGCGGGACAGCTCGTCAGCACCGTGGCCCAGCACTGGTGGAACCAGGCCGGCGGGCCGCCCGCCACCCATCCGTCCACATCCGCGGCCTCCATGCCCCGCCGGGTGACGTCGAACGCGGCGGCGCCGACCGTGGGCGTCAGCAGCAGCTCGTAGGTTTCGAAGAACCGCGCGAGGTCGGTGAAGATTTCGGCCCGGCGGCGCTCGGCGGCCAGCAGATCCTCGATGCCCATCCCTTCGCCGTGGCGGATCAGCGCCATGTGCATGGGCTCCAGCGCATCGGCGTTGGCCCGCACGAACTCGGCCCGTTCGGTCATGTAGTTGATGGCCAGCAGGTCCAGATAGGCGCGGTCGGCGCCCGTGAAGTCGGGACGGGCCAGGTCCACGACCGTGCCCGCCTGCTGGAAGCGCAGGGCGGCGGCCTGGGCGATCTCGGCCACCTCGGGGTCGGCCGGGCCCAGGCCCAGATCGGGGGTGAAGGCGACGCGCAGCGGCGGGCGGGCATCCAGCACCGCGGCAAGGTACGAACGGGCCGGCGCCGGGACGCTCCAGGGGTCGGCGTGGCTGTAGCCGGCCATCGCATCGAGGAACAGGGCCGTGTCGGCGACGGTCCTCGCCATCGGCCCGCCCAGCGAGAACGGGCTGAACAGGCGCTTCTGGGGTCCACGCGGCACCACGCCGGGGCTCGGCCGGAAGCCCACGCAGCCGGACAGCGCGGCCGGAATGCGCAACGACCCGCCCACATCGGTGCCGTGGGCCAGCCAGACCTGCCCCGTCACCACCGCCGCCGCCGCCCCGCCCGACGAACCGCCGGGCGTGCGGTCGGTGGACCAGGGATTGCGGGTCGGGCCGAACACCCGGTTGTCGGTGACCGGCAGCATGCCGAGTTCGGGCGTGTTGGTCTTGCCCACCACCACCGCGCCCCGCGCCTCCAGCCGCTCCACCAACGGGTCGGAGCGCTGGGCAATGTTGTCTGTATACAACGGGCATCCGTAGGTGGTCGCAAGGCCGGCCACGTCCACCAGATCCTTGATGGCGATGGGGAGCCCCGCCAGCAGGCTCGTCTCCGGCCCGCCGGCCTCGGTCATCCGCGATGCCGCCTCGCGGGCACGGTCGTAGCCCTTGATCGGCATGGCATTGACGCGGCCGTCCACGGCCTCGGTCCGGGCGATTGCGGCCTCCAGCGCTTCCACGGGGGACACCGCCCGCCGCCGCAGGAGCTGGACCATTTCGAAGGCGGTCAGGCGGATCAGTTCGTCGGACGTGGGCATGGGCTCGGCACTCCGCAGCCGTCGGCAGGACGCCGGCCAAGCTTAAGCGGCCCGTGGCGGAGATAAAGCCCCCCAAAGGACGGGCGCGCCACCGCGGCCCCTCCCGGCATCGCCCCGCCACCCCGTATTCCCCGAGGCGGGCGCGGCGCGAAGGTGGGGGAATTCTTGGGACAAAGGTGGGAGGACCCACGCGGCAAAGTGCCCATCGACTTGAGAATGCCGCAGGCCAGCCCCTACACTGGCGCATGGGCCGCGCAAGGCTGGCGGCCAAGGGATACCACATGCTCCGTTTCGCCCGTACCGTCACCCTTCTGCTTGCCGCCTGGGTGTCCGTCCAACCGGTTTCTGCCGCCCGTGCGGAGGAGGCCGTCACCCGCACCTGGGCCTTCGCCGAATTCGGGGCGCCGCTGTACGGGCCGGACATGCGCCACTGGCCCTACGCCAACCCCGACGCGCCCAAGGGCGGCTCGATCACGCTGGGGGCGTTCGGCAGCTTCGACACCCTCAACACCATGGTCGAACGGGCGACTTGGCCGGTCGGCATCGGGTTGATCCAGGACGCCCTCATGGTCGGTTCGGGCGACGAGCTGTCGTCCTACTACGGTCATCTGGCGGAATGGGCCGAATACCCGGCCGACAAGAGCTGGATCACCTTCAAGCTGCGCGAGGTGGCCCGCTGGCACGACGGCCAGCCGGTCACCGCCCACGACGTGAAGTTCGCGTTCGACACCATCAAGGAAAAGGGGCGCCTGTTCCTGCGCAGCTTCTACGAGGACGTGGAAAGCGCGGAGGTGCTGGACGACCACCGCATCCGCTTCCGGATGCGCACGCGGGACAAGATGAAGCCGCTGACCCTCGCCGCCGGCATTGCCCCGATGCCGCGGCATTGGTGGGCGACGCGCGACATCACCAAGGCGACGCTGGAACCGCCGCTCGGCAGCGGGCCGTACCGGATCAAGTCCGTGGATGCCGGCCGCGCCATCGTGTACGAGCGCGTTCCGGACTGGTGGGCCAAGGATTTGAACACGGTCCGCGGCCTCCACAACTTCGACGAGATCCGGTACGACTACTACCGCGACGACAGCGTCCTGTTCGAAAGCTTCCTGTCCGGCCGTATCGATTTCCGGGCCGAAAACCGGGCGCAGCGCTGGGTCCAGGGCTACGACACCGCCGACGTGAAAGCCGGCCGGATCGTGCGGGCCGAGGTGCCGGCCGAACCCCCCCGCGGTGCGTACGGGCTGGTCATGAACACCCGGCGGCCGCAGTTCCAGGACATCCGCGTCCGCCAGGCGCTGGAGCTGCTGTTCGACTTCGAGACGTTGCAGCGGACCACCCTGTTCGGCCAGTACCGGCGTCTGAAGAGCTGGTTCCCCATGCCGCGCGAATACGCGGCCGACGGCCCGCCGAAGCCGGACGAACTGGCCGTGCTGGAGCCGTTCCGCGACAAGCTGCGGCCGGACGTGCTGACGCAGGCGTACGAGCCGCCCAGAACCGACGGCAGCGGGAACATCCGTAACCAGCAGCGCGAAGCCCTGCGCCTCCTGCGCGAGGCGGGCTGGCAATCCAAGGACGGCGCCCTGGTGAACGCCCGGGGCGAGCGTTTCCGGCTGGAAATCCTGCTGCGCGACCCGGTGCTTGTGCGGATCGTCGAACCCTTCACCCAGAACCTCCAGCGCGTCGGCATCGAGGCGTCGATCCGTCCCGTGGACACGGCGCAGTACACCAACCGCACCGACGACTACGACTTCGACATGGTCGTGGTTGCATTCACCTTCTTCCCGCCACCAGGACAGGAGTTGAACTCCTTCCTGGGCAGTGCCGCGGCGGACCGGCAGTACGAAGGGAACTTCGCCGGCATCAAGGATCCGGTGGTGGACGCCCTGATCGCCAAGGTCGTGCACAGCACCGACCTGCGGGAGGTGGAGGCGACCATGCGCGCGCTGGACCGTGTCCTGCTGTGGGGCCGGTACATCATCCACTTCTACTACAACGACAAGGCGTGGCTGGCGTACTGGAACCGGTTCGGCCAGCCCGAGCGCACGTCGCGGTTCGGGGCGGGCGACTTCCCCACCACCTGGTGGGCCGACCCCGCCAAGCAGGCCGCCCTCGGACGCTGAGGCCGATCGCAAGATGCTCGCCTACATCATCCGCCGCCTGGCCCTGATCGTGCCGACGCTGATCGGCGTCATGGTCATCAACTTCGCCGTCGTCCAGCTCGCCCCCGGCGGCCCGATCGAACAGATCGCGGCCCAGTTGAAGGGCGAGGCGGTGGACGCCACCGCCCGCATCGGCGGGACCGCGGGCGGCGACATGAGCGGCCAGCAGCTCGCCGAGCGGCAGGCCGGCGACCAGACCACCGGCCGCTACCGCGGCGCCCAGGGGCTGCCCCCGGAATTCATCAAGGAGCTGGAGCGCCAGTTCGGCTTCGACAAGCCGCTGCATGAGCGCTTCCTTTTGATGATGGGCAACTATCTGCAACTCGACTTCGGGCGCAGCTACTTCCGCGACCGCAGCGTCCTGCAGCTGGTTCTCGAAAAGCTGCCGGTGTCGGTCTCGCTCGGCCTCTGGACCATGGTGATCACCTATCTGGTCTGCATCCCGCTCGGCATCGCCAAGGCGGTGCGCGACGGATCGAAATTCGACATTCGGACCAGCTTCGCCATCACCATCGGCTACGCCGTCCCGTCCTTCCTGTTCGCCATCCTGCTGATCGTCCTGTTCGCGGGCGGCCGCTTCGTGGCGTGGTTCCCGCTGCGCGGGCTGACCTCGGACAACTTCGCCATGCTGCCCTGGTACGGTCAGGTGCTGGACTATCTCTGGCACATCACGCTGCCGGTCCTTGCCATGGTGATCGGCAATTTCGCGGCCCTGACGATGCTGACGAAGAACTCGTTCATCGAGGAGATCGGCAAACAGTACGTGATCACCGCGCTGGCCAAGGGGCTGAGCCGGGGGCAGGTGCTGTACGGCCACATATTCCGCAACGCCATGATCATCGTCATCGCCGGCATCCCGGAAGCGCTGATCGGCGTGCTGTTCACCGGCGCGCTCCTGATCGAGGTGATCTTCTCGCTGGACGGGCTGGGGCTGTTGGGTTTCGAGGCGGTGGTCAACCGCGACTATCCCGTGATCTTCGCCACGCTGTTCATCTTCACGCTGATCGGATTGGTGCTGAACCTGGTGAGCGACCTGATGAAGGTGGTCGTCGACCCCCGGATCGACTTCGAGGCGCGGAGGGTGTGATGGAGATGCATGCCCACACCCCGGCCGCCGGCGCCGTGACGACCCCGCGCACCTACGACGAACCGCCGCGGGACCGCGTCCTGGGCCTGATCCCCGTTTCCCCCATCACCCGCGGCCGGCTGGACATGTTCCGGTCCAACCGGCGCGGTTTCTGGTCGCTGTGGATCTTCCTGGCGCTGTTCGTGGTGACCCTGTTCGCCGAGTTCCTGGCGAACGACAAGCCGATCCTGGTGCAGTACGACGGCGCCTATTACATGCCGGTCTTCAAGGTCTATTCCGAGGAGACGTTCGGCGGCGAGTTCCCGACCGAAGCCGACTACCGCGACACCTACGTCCAGGAGCTGATCCAGGCCAAGGGATGGATGGTGTGGCCGCCGCTGCGCTACTCGTACCGGACCATCAACTACAACCTGTCCCAGCCCGCCCCCGCCCCGCCGTCCGCCGAGAACCTGCTCGGCACCGACGACCAGGGCCGCGACGTGCTGGCCCGCGTCATCTACGGCTTCCGGATCTCGGTCCTGTTCGGCCTGGCGCTGACGGCGCTGTCGAGTGCGATCGCCATCGCCGCGGGTGCCGTGCAGGGCTATTTCGGCGGTTGGGTCGATCTGGGATTCCAGCGGTTCGTGGAGATCTGGTCCTCCATGCCGCGCCTGTTCATGTTGATCATCCTGGCCAGCATCATCACGCCGAACTTCTGGTGGCTGCTTGGCTTCCTGCTGCTGTTCAGCTGGATGGGCACGTCGGAACTGGTGCGGACCGAATTTCTGCGCACCCGCAACCTCGACTACGTGCGCGCCGCACGCGCGCTGGGGGCGGGCAACCTCGCCGTGATGTTCCGCCACATCCTGCCCAACGCGCTCGTGGCCACGCTGACCTTCCTGCCGTTCACGCTGGCGGGCGGCATCACGGCACTGACATCGCTCGATTTCCTGGGATTCGGCCTGCCGCCGGGGTCGCCGTCGCTGGGTGAGCTCCTGAACCAGGGCAAGGCGAACCTGCAGGCGCCATGGCTCGGCATCACCGGGTTCCTGGTGCTCGCCGTGACGCTGACCCTGGTCGTCTTCATCGGCGAAGCGATCCGCGACGCGTTCAATCCGCGCAAGACGCGTGGCACACTCGCGCAGTAAGTATACAAAGCCAACGCAAGGGCCCTGAAAAACACCGGGCCGCGAAAAACAGGGACTGCTGGGAATGACCGTGGGCACCGCTAACGAAACGCTTCTGTCCGTCCGTGACCTCGCGGTCGATTTCAAGGTGCAGGGGGGCGCCATCCACGCCGTCCGCGGCGTCAGCTTCGACATTGCGCGGGGCGAGACGCTGGCGCTGGTGGGTGAGTCGGGGTCGGGCAAATCGGTCAGCGCCCTGTCGATCCTGCAACTGCTGCCCTACCCGTTCGCCCACCACCCGCGGGGTTCGGTGCGGTTCCGCGGGACGGAGCTGATGGGGGCGAACAACAAGGTTCTGCGCGACGTCCGGGGCAACCGGATCGCCATGATCTTCCAGGAGCCGATGACGTCGCTCAATCCGCTCCACACCATCGAGAAGCAGATTTCCGAGACCCTGATCCTGCACAAGGGGATGAACCGGGCCGCCGCCCGCAAGCGGGTGCTGGAACTGCTGCGGCTGGTCGGCATCCCCAAGCCCGAGGGGCGGCTCGGCTCCTACCCGCACGAGCTGTCGGGCGGCCAGCGCCAGCGCGTGATGATCGCGATGGCGCTGGCCAACGAGCCCGACCTGCTGATCGCCGACGAGCCGACCACGGCGCTCGATGTGACCATCCAGGCGCAGATCCTGGAACTGCTGAAGGATCTCCAGTCCCGCTTCGGCATGGCGCTGCTGCTGATCACCCACGACCTGGGCGTCGTCCGCAAGATGGCGGACCGGGTCTGCGTGATGAACAAGGGCGAGATCGTCGAGGCCGGCACGACGCGGCAGATCTTCGAAGCCCCCGCCCACCCCTATACCCAGCGCCTGCTGGCCGCCGAACCCAAGGGCGAAGCCGCCCCGCCCAAGCCCGGCGCCAAGACGGTCATGCAGACCGACGAGATCCGGGTCCACTTCCCCATCAAGGCGGGCATCCTGCGCCGGACCGTGGATTACGTCCGGGCGGTGGACGGCATCACGCTCAACGTGCGCGAAGGCCAGACGGTCGGCGTGGTGGGCGAGTCCGGGTCGGGCAAGACGACGCTGGGCATGGCGCTCCTGCGGCTGATCTCCAGCCAGGGCGCCATCTACTTCGACGGCAAGCAGGTCCAGGGCCTGACGCCCGGGCAGATGCGGCCGCTGCGCCGGCAGATGCAGGTGGTCTTCCAGGACCCCTACGGCTCGCTCAGCCCGCGGCTTTCGGTCGGTCAGATCATCGAGGAAGGCCTGAAGATCCACAAGATCGGCGGCAGCCGGGCCGAGCGTGACCGGATCATCGCGCAGTCCCTGGAAGAGGTCGGCCTCGACCCCGTCATGCGCCACCGCTACCCGCACGAATTCTCGGGCGGCCAGCGCCAGCGCATCGCCATTGCCCGGGCCATGGTGCTGAAGCCCCGCTTCATGGTGCTGGACGAGCCGACCTCGGCCCTCGACATGTCGGTGCAGGCGCAGATCGTCGACCTGCTGCGCGGCCTGCAGGCCAAGCACAACCTCGCCTACATGTTCATCAGCCACGACCTCAAGGTGGTCCGGGCCATGTCCAACGAGGTGGTGGTGATGAAGGACGGCAAGGTGGTGGAACAGGGCACCGCCCAGCAGATCTTCGAGGCGCCTCAGCAGGACTATACCCGCGCCCTGATCGCCGCCGCCTTCGACCTCAAGGCGGTGAAGACCGACGCGGTCAGCACCTGAAGCCACCATGGCCCTGCTGTTCTTCGGCAACGCCGACCGCGCCTCCGAGTGGATCGGCCCCTTGCAGCAGGGCGTGCCGGGCCTTGAGGTGCGGGTCTATCCGGATATCGGCGACCCGGCGGATATCCGCTACACGTTGGGCTTCGCCCCCCCGCCAGGGGTGCTGAAGGGCCTGCCGAACCTCCAGGTCATGTTCTCGACCGGGGCCGGCGTCGACGGCACGCTGCGGGATCCCGAGGTGCCGGCGCATGTGCCGCTGGTGCGCATGGTGGAAACCGGCCTGACCGAGGGCATGACCGAGTACGTGGTCCTGCACACGCTGGCTTGGCACCGGGACCTGTGGGCCTACGCAAAGGCGCAGGAACAGGGCCGGTGGATCCAACGGCCCCAGACGCTCGCACGGGACCGGCGCGTGGGCATCCTGGGCCTGGGCGTGCTGGGAACGGATGCGGCGCGGGCATTGTCGGCGCTCCGCTTCGACGTGGCGGGGTGGAGCCGCACGCCGAAACACCTGGACGGCGTGCGGGGCTTCGCGGGTGGTGATGGCCTGGACGCGTTCCTCGCGCGCACGGAAATCCTGATCTGCCTGCTGCCGCTGACGTCCGAGACGCGCGGGCTGCTGGACCGGCGATGCCTGTCCCGGCTGCCCAAGGGGGCCGTGCTGATCAACGCCGCCCGCGGCGCCCACGTGGTGGATGCCGACCTGTTGGCCCTGCTGGACGAAGGCCACTTGGCCGGCGCCACGCTGGACGTGTTCCACGAGGAGCCGTTGCCGGCCGACCATCCCTATTGGCGCCACCCCAAGGTGGTCGTCACACCCCACGCCGCCGCACAGACCCTGGCCCGCGGGGCGGCCGCCGAAGTCGCCCGCCAGATCCGCCGCCATCAGGCCGGCGAACCGCTGGAAAACGTGGTGGACCGGACGCGGGGGTATTGAGAGGGCCCGCCGGGTCTTTCCGCGTCACGCCTCAGGTTCTGGCGGAATGCGCATGCGGGGCGGAATGGCCGCGGTGACCTGATCGCGGTTGACCACGACCAGCGGCGCTTGGTGCGGCGCCTTCTGGGTGGTCGGCTCCTCAAGCTGGTAGCGCTTCAGGAAATAGACGACTTGGCACTGGCGGACCATCAGGACCCGTTCGCCGTCCTGCATCCCGTATTGCTCTTCCACCGCTTGACGGGCCGAAGGGGAAAGGCCGGGGTTCGGGCCAAGGCGAACGGGGACGAGTTGGTTCCACTCGGCATCCCGGCCAACCCTGTCCGCAGGCGGATCGCGCCGCCGGTCGCCGTCGGGACCCCGGTCGAAGACATCCTCGATCCTGTCGAGGACCAGATTGCCCCATCGTCCGTGATCGTATCGCCAGCACCTGACGGACCAGCGGAACGTGTCGTTGCTCAACGCGTGCGGATAGATCCAGACATTCCTCGCCTCCGGCTCGTGGGGCGAGCGGTATGCGACCTCGATCTCTTTTCCGTCCCGGAGAGCACGCAGGATCGCCTGAAGGCAGATCGGCTCGATCTTGCGGCGCTCCAATTCCGGCGTGACATCGATGCGGTCCCGCCACTCGGACCCGACGGCGCTCGGCGGGGTGACAAGCGGGCCACCAGCCAGCCAGGCCAGATAGGCCTCCGCATTCGGGGGATGTTCCAGACTTTGTTCGAAGTCCGGGGAAGCCTCGTAAATCCCAGTGCTTGGGTTAGTCGCGAGATCCGGCGCGTACCGCTCCCGGTAAGCCCGTAAGTCATTCCTGGCCGTCCCCTCCGTCACATCGAAGGCTGCCTGAATCTGACGGCGCGTGACCTGGCCCTGCCAGAATAGCTCGCGGTCGATGAACAGAAGCCGGCGGTACTGCTCGTCCGCCAGTTGCAATGGGGTAAGGGCAATACGCGCCATGGAAAAATCCCGTGATAGTGGCATCCATTCTCGCCGAAGCCACCTTTCGCTGTCACGGCTTTACACCCTGGCCGCCGGGCTCTGTGACGATTTCTCAAAAGTCAAGGGCCAAGCGTCGCGCCTCCCGGCAATCCATGGGTCCGGCCAAACTCATCCCATTGCAACGCCAGTACGGGAGAGCGGGCCATGGGATGGCAAGTCACTGATATTGAAGACAAAAGTTGCCACGGAGTGGATCCGAACGTCCTTTCCGAAAGGGGGGCGGGCACGTTTCGCTTCAGCCCACATGCTTTGCAACGGTGCCGGGCACGCCGCATTCCGACGGATGCCGTCACCCTTTGTGGACTGCACGCCGACCGCGAGCTCGTTGGATCGGACGGCCGCGTTCAATGCCACCTGACAAGGCGGCAGTTGAAGCACCTGCGAGCAAAGGCATCGACCGCGGGGTTGGCGGCCGAACTGGATCGCCTCGTCGTGATCATCGCTCCCGGCAACATCGTCGTGACGGCCTACAGGGAAGGCAAAAGCCGCTTGGCCCCGCGCCCCGGCCGCAAGCCGGACTGGCGGGAGGAGTACTGGGAGGAAGTCACGGCCAGCAAGGTATGGGCGCGGCAATGACACACAACACACCACGAGGATCGTCCCTCATCACCCTGGCAAGCGGCATTCGCATCAACCCTGCCGATCCCGATCCACATCTCCTTTCCATTGGGGACATCGCCCGTGCGATGGCGAACACCTGCCGGTTCAACGGGCACTGTCGCCGCTTCTATTCGGTCGCCGAGCACTCGGTCCATGTCGCGGCCCTTGTGGCACCGCGGCACCGCTCATGGGCGCTGCTGCACGACGCCGCCGAAGTCTTCCTCTCGGACGTGCCTTTGCCCGCGAAACCGCTGCTCACCGGGTACGCACGCATGGAGGAAAAGGTGCCTGCAGCGATTACTCGGCGCTTTGGGCTTGTGGGGCCCATGCCCGATGCGGTCAAGACGGCGGATCGGGAGATGCTGCGGCTTAAATTGGCGCTCTTGCTTGGAAACAGCGCGGCAGATCCCAGGACATTGAAACGCCTGAGCTTGCCCAGGCTGGGCCTTCCACCGGCACAGGCCAAGCGCGCCTTCCTCAGCGCCTTCGCGGGAACCGCACCATGACCCAGCGGATCCCACCCGACTTCGGCCTCGCTTTTTCCTTCAACCCGCTTCTCTGGGGTACGGCAATGAAACGCAAATTGATCGTAGGCATTGATGGCACCCGCACCGGATGGATTGCCGCATACATACGGCCGGGCGGAAATTCCATTGAACTGAAGCACGCCACAAGATTGCAGGATCTGCTTCCCGCCTTCCCCGACGGGATCATCGCGGTGGACATGCCCCT
>DASQNC010000018.1 GCA_035645145.1 Azospirillaceae bacterium
CGCACGAGGCCGAGCATCAGCGCGATGGCGTGGTCGGCGACCTCCGAGGTGCCGTAGTCCGGCACGTTGAACACCGGCACGCCGCGCGCGCCCCAGCCGCGCACGTCGATGTTGTCGAAGCCGACGCCCGAGCGCAGCACCGCGCGCACGTTCGGATAGTCGTCGAGCGTGCCGTCGACGGCGCGGTTGGCCGAGAAGTGCAGGATGGCCGACGCGCGCTTGCGCACCTCGGCGGGCGTCGGGTTCTGCAGCGCCGTCGTGAACGGCTGCACGTGGAGCTCCGCCCTCCCCGTGGCCAGCGCCTGCTCGACGCTGGCGTCCGGATAGGTCTGGTGGGAGAGGATGACGAGGGGAAGGTTGCTCAAGATGGTGTCCTTTATTGGATGCCGAGCTTGGCCCGCAAAAGCTCGTTCACGGCCTGCGGGTTGGCCTTGCCGCCGGTCGCCTTCATGACCTGGCCGACGAACCAGCCGAGCAGCGTCGGCTTGGCCTTCGCCTGTTCGACCTTGTCGGGGTTGGCGGCGATGATCTCGTCGACGGCCGCCTCGATGGCGCCGGCGTCGGTGACCTGGCGCATGCCGCGGCTCTCGACGAGTTCGCGCGGATCGCCGCCTTCGGTCCAGACGAGCTCGAACACGTCCTTGGCAATCTTGCCCGAGATGACCTTCTCGCCGATGAGATCGATGATGCCGCCGAGCTGCTCGGCCGAGACCGGCGAGTCCTCGATGCCGTGGCCCTCCTTGTTGAGGCGGCCGAAGAGCTCGTTGATGACCCAATTGGCGGCGGTCTTGCCGTCGCGGCCCGCGGCCGCGGCCTCGAAGAAGTCGGCCGAGGCGCGCTCCTGCACGAGCACGCCGGCGTCGTAGGGCGAGAGGCCGTAGTCGGCGATGAAGCGCGCCTTCTTGGGGTCGGGCAGCTCGGGCAGGTGCTGCGCGAGGTCGTCCACATAGGCCTGGTCGAACTCGAGCGGCAGCAGGTCCGGGTCGGGGAAGTAGCGGTAGTCGTGCGCCTCCTCCTTGGAGCGCATGGAGCGGGTGACCTGTTTGCCGGGGTCCCACAGCCGCGTTTCCTGCTGGATCGTGCCGCCGTCCTCGAGGATGTCGATCTGCCGGCGCGCCTCGTACTCGATCGCGGCCATGACGAACCGCACCGAGTTCACGTTCTTGATCTCGCACCGCGTGCCGAACGGTTCGCCCGCCTTGCGCACCGATACGTTCACGTCGCAGCGCATGGAGCCTTCCTCCATGTTGCCGTCACACGTGCCGAGATAGCGCAGGATCGAGCGGAGCTTGCGCAGATAGGCGCCGGCCTCCTCGGGCGAGCGCAGGTCCGGTTCGGACACGATCTCCATCAGCGCCACACCCGACCGATTGAGGTCGACGAAGGTGCGGGACGGATGCTGGTCGTGCAGGGACTTGCCGGCGTCCTGTTCCAGGTGCAGGCGAGTGATGCCGACGGTGCGCGTCTGCCCGTCGGGCAGGTCGAGGACGATCGTGCCCTTGCCGACGATCGGCTGCTTGTACTGGCTGATCTGGTAGCCGGCCGGCAGGTCGGCATAGAAGTAGTTCTTGCGGTCGAAGACCGAGAACAGGTTGATCTCCGCCTTCAGGCCCAGCCCCGTGCGGACGGCCTGCTCGACGCAGAATTCGTTGATGACCGGAAGCATGCCGGGGAAGGCGGCATCGACGAAACTGACTTGGCTGTTCGGCTCGGCACCGAAGGCAGTGGCGGCGCCACTGAACAGCTTCGCGTTGGAAATGACCTGGGCATGAACCTCCAGCCCGATCACAACCTCCCAATCGCCCGTCCGTCCTTCAAGCACGTAGCCCATCGTCGAACCCGTATCCGCTTCGCGTCAAACCGGGCGCCCTGATAGCACGCCACCCCACCACGGGAAAGGCTATGCCGCCGCACGGGCGGACCGATCAAAGCGGCGGTGGCATCGCGTCGCGGGGACGAACCGGTCCGACGCTGTATCCGACATCATTGCGGAAATGCATGGTCAGGCGGGAATGGGCCCGGCGCTCGTCCGCCGCCCAGACCAGATAGGTGCGCTCATTGTCCTTGAACGGCTCGGGCACCGCGCGGGCGATATGGCGGACCTCGGCCTCGAAAAGCTTGTCACCCGGCCGGCACAGCTCGTCGAGCATGAACACGGCCCTGCGGGCGTCGCGCCGCTCGGCGACGGAGGCCTCCATCTCCTGCAACTCGGCAAGGGCATCGGCCACCATCTTTTCGGCCAGCCGAAGCTCCCGCCGCAGCACATAGGTCCGCTTGCCCAGGCGCCGGATCTCGCGGGAGCGCGCCTCCGCCAGCTTGGTGTAACTGGACGAGGCCATGGTCACCTGCTGCCAGCGGTACAGGACTCTACGGACCGTCAACGCCAGGGCAAAGACATAGACGCCATAGGACGCGATGTGCATCAGGCGGTCGGCAGAAAGAAGAGCTCCCGACATTACGATGCCTGCCTTGCATAGCCGGTGCTAACGGGGGGGACCAGGGACGCCAGGTGGTCGGGTGCGGCCTGCACGGCTGCCACCATAAACCCCTGCGCCGCGGGGAAAGCGGCACCGACCGCCTGCCGTGCCTCCTCCATGGATCCCGCACGCAGAATAACGACCTGGGCATTCACCCAGGACTCGTTCAACAGGATGTTGGGGTCCTTCTCACCCGCACGCACGGTCCGGTTCACCACCTTGACCATGAAGGCCTCGTCACCCGGCTTGGCATACCCGACCACGGTCCGCAGTGCGAAATCGGACGAGCGCAGCACCGTCTCCAACCGCCGCCTCATGCGGACGTTGGCTTCCCGGCTGCGTTCCAATTGACCGCGGGCCTTGATCAAGCCCGCTTCCAGTCCCTGCCGCCGCGTCTCCAGAGCCGCCTGCAGCCGGCTCATGATGTCGATGCGCTCTATGAGCGCGCGAGTACGGGGTGATTCGCCCGCCAACTTCGCAACCATGTCGGCGACCACGCCCCCGGCGACGATAATGATGACCGCGGCGACGATGGAGATGATGAGTGAGACCAAGGCTCGGCACCCCTTGCGGACAGCGACCAGCCGACCATGCCGCCGGAGCGGCATGGTCGGGCGATGGACGGCAGCACCCTGAACGCGCAGATTACACCATCGGCAGGTTTACCCCGAAGGATAATCCTTCCGGAGCGAAACCGCTGCAGGCCGCTCGCGGGGGGATGGGCGCTCCCCCGGGCCTCACGCCCGGAAGGGCGGCACGACGTCGAATCCGGCCGAACGCTCCAACACCTCGGCGACCTTGAACACCGTTTCCTCGTCGAACGGCTTGCCGATAACCTGAAGCCCGAGGGGGAGCCCGTCACCGCCCAGCCCCGCCGGGACGGAGATCCCGGGCAGGCCCGCCAGGTTGGCCGGGACCGTGAACACGTCGTTCAGGTACATGGAGATGGGATCATCCATCTTCTCGCCGATCCCGAACGCGGTCGAGGGCGCCGTCGGGGTCAGGATGACGTCGCATTGGGCATAGGCGTCCGTGAAGTCCTGCGCGATGCGGGCGCGAACCTTCTGGGCCTGCAGGTAGTAGGCGTCGTAGTAGCCGGCCGAGAGCACATAGGTGCCGATCAGCACGCGGCGGCGGACCTCCTTGCCGAACCCTTCGCCGCGTGTGGCCTCGTACATGTCGATGAGGCTGCCACCCGGATCGACACGCAGACCGAACCGCACACCGTCATACCGCGCAAGGTTCGACGAGGCCTCGGCGGGAGCCACGATGTAGTAGGTCGGCAATGCGTATTTGGTATGCGGCAGGCTGATGTCCACCACCTGCGCGCCGGCCGCCTTCAGCCATTCCACGCCCTTCTGCCAGATCCGCTCGATCTCGGCGGGCATGCCGTCCACACGGTATTCCTTGGGGATGCCAACCCGCAAGCCGCGCACGTCACCGGTCAACGCGGCCTCGTAGTCGGGCACCGGACGATCGACCGAAGTGCTGTCCTTGGGATCGTGTCCGGCCATGGACCGGAGCAGAATCGCGCAGTCCCGGACGGTGCGTGCCATCGGTCCGGCCTGATCCAGCGACGAGGCGAACGCCACCACGCCCCAGCGCGAGCACCGGCCATAAGTCGGCTTGATGCCGACGATGCCGGCGAAGCTCGCGGGCTGGCGGATCGATCCGCCGGTGTCGGTGCCCGTGGCGGCAAGGCAGGCCCGCGCGGCCACCGCCGCCGCCGAACCACCCGACGAGCCGCCCGGCACCAGACGCCGCGTCCACTTTCCGGGCTCGCCGGGGCTCCAGGGGTTCACCACCTCGCCGTAGTAGCTGGTGATGTTGGCCGAACCCATGGCGAACTCGTCCATGTTCAGCTTGCCCAGCATCACCGCCCCGTCGCGCCACAGATTGGCGGTGACGGTGCTTTCGTAGTGCGGCTTGAAGCCGTCCAGGATGTGGCTGGCGGCCGTGGTCAGCACACCCTTCGTGCAGAACAGGTCCTTGATGCCGAGCGGAATCCCGTCCAGCGGGAGGGATTCGCCCTTCGCGCGGCGGGCGTCGGACGCCTTCGCCATGTCGCGCGCCAGATCCGGCGTCTCGGTGATCCAGGCGTTGAGCACGCGCGTCCGCTCGACGGCACCGATGTAGGCGTCCGTCAGTTCCACCGCGGTGAAGTCGCCGCGCTTCAGGCCATCGCGGGCCTCGGCCAGGCTCAGGCCAATCAGTTCGCTGCCGCTCATTTCGATTTACTCGACCACCTTGGGAACCACGAAGAAGCCGGCCTGGCCTTCGGGCGCATTGGCCAACACGTTCTCGGCCCGCCCTCCGTCGCTGACCACGTCGGCCCGCATGGGCAGGCGCATGGCAACGACGCCGGTCATCGGTTCGACACCCTTGGTATCGACCTCGCCCAGCTGTTCCACCCAGCCGAGAAGCTGGTTCAATTCCCCGACCAGCGCGTCCTGGTCGGCTTCGGGAACCCTGATGCGGGCCAGATGCGCGATCCGCGCGACGGTGGCCTTGTCGAGCGACATCCTGTAACACACTCCGGTCCTGGAAAGCGGCGCGGAAGGTAGCACCCGGTATGGCGATCCGCAATCTCGCGGAACTCAAGGAAGTCCTGCCCCGCGGCGCGCGGCTGATCGGCCTCGACCTGGGCGAGCGGACGATCGGCGTGGCCGTGTCCGATCCGGGCTTCGCGGTGGCATCCCCCGTGACCACGCTGAAGCGCACGAAGTTCGCCCCGGACGCGGTCGAGCTGGCCCGTATCGCGCGGGACCGTGCTCCCGTCGGCTGGGTGCTGGGCCTGCCCTTGAACATGGACGGCACCGAGGGGCCGGCGGCCCAATCCGCCCGCACCTTCGCATCCAACATGCTCAAGAATCCCGCGGTCTTCGGCGGCGAACCCGAGATCGCGTTCTGGGACGAGCGCATGTCCACCCTGGCCGTGAACCGGTTCCTGATCGGGGAAGCCGACATGACCCGCAAGCGCCGGGGCGAGGTGGTGGACCGCATGGCCGCGGCCTACATCCTGCAAGGCGCGCTGGACGCCCTTCGCGGCATGGCGCCCTGATCCCACATAGATGGCCGCCGTCGTCCTGGGCTTGGCGCCCATCTTCCTGCTGATCGTGCTCGGCCATGGTCTGCGCGTGTCGCGCTTCGTGTCCGATACCTTCTGGCCCTCCGCCGAACGCCTGACCTATTTCCTCCTGTTTCCCGCCCTGCTGGTCTCCAGCACGGCCAAGGCGGAACTGCACGGCCTGGACCTTGCCGGCATGGGCGCGGCCCTCGCCCTGGCGGTGCTGGCAATCGCAGGCGTGACCCTGGCGCTGCGGCGGGTGGTGGCGGCCGACGGGCCGGGCTTCACGTCCGTCTTCCAGGGCGCGATCCGCCCCAACACCTACGTCGGTCTCGCCGCGGCGGCCGCCCTGTTCGGGCCTGAGGGCACCACGCTTGCGGCCATCGGCGTCGTCGCGGTGGTCCCCCTGGTGAACATGCTGAGCGTTGCCGTCATGCAGCGGCACGCCAACAACGCCGGCGGCGGCCTGAAGGCCACGGCGCTGGGGATCGCGCGCAATCCGCTGATCGGCGCCGTCGCCCTGGGCGCCGTCTTGAACGCGGCCGGCCTGCACAGGCTGCCTGTCGTCACGCCGCTGCTCGATATCCTGGGTGCGGCCTCGCTCCCCATCGGCCTGCTGGCCGTGGGTGCGGGCCTCGACATTCCGGCGGCCCGCGCCAGCAGCCGGAGCGTGATGTGGGCATCCGGCTTCAAGCTGGCCGCCCTTCCCCTGCTCACCCTGGCGCTTGCCACACCCTTGGGCGTGACCGGCACCGCATTGGCGGTCGCCGTGCTCTACAACGGCCTGCCCTGCTCCGCCTCCTCCTATGTGCTCGCGCGGCAGATGGGCGGCGACCACCGCCTGATGGCCGGGATCATAACGGTCCAGACCCTGACCGCCGTTCTGACGCTTCCGACGCTGCTCCTGCTCCTGGCCGCTTGAACGCGAACCCGGTCAGGCGGCCTCGCGGGCTGCGAAACCGGCCGACACGTCCTGGACACGGGCCAGGGCCTCAAGGAACAGCTCCGGACCGGCGCCGGGCTTGCGGCACCCTTCACCGAGATGACGGCGCCAAACCCGCGCACCCGGGGCGCCATTCCACAGCGCAAGTGCGGCCCGGGCCATGGGTGCCAACGGTGTTCCCGTCCGCAACTCGGCCTCGGCGTACTCCGCATACGCGGCGACGACGTCGGCCCGATCCGGTTCCGGTGCGTCCGCATCGGCGTAGATGCGCCGGTCCGCATGAGCCAGCATCCAGGGTCCGTCCTGCACGGCGCGCCCGATCATGACGCCGTCCACCGGGCCCAGATGCGCCTCCGCCGCGTCCAGCGTGCGGATCCCGCCATTGATCGTGATGTCCAGATGGGGACGCTCCGCCTTCAGGCGGTGCACCAGCTCGTACCGCAGCGGCGGCACGTCGCGGTTTTCCTTCGGGCTGAGACCGTCCAGCCACGCCTTGCGCGCATGGACGATGAACCGGGACACGCCCACGGCCGTGCAGGCATCGACCAGACGGGTCAGGGTCGGCCACTCCTCCATCTCGTCGATGGCGAGACGGCACTTGACCGTGACGGCGACCGGCCGGGCACAGGCGGCCACACCCTCGGCCATCGCCGCCATGATCCGGGCAACCAGGTCGGGCTCGGCCATCAGGCAGGCGCCGAAGCTGCCGGCGGTCACGCGCGGGCTGGGGCAACCGACGTTCAGGTTGATCTCGTCGTAACCCCATTCGGCCCCGATCCGCGCGGCCTCGGCCAGATGCACGGGGTCGCAGCCGCCAAGCTGCAAGGCCACCGGATGCTCGTCCGCATGGAAGCGCAGGAACCGCGTCCGGTCGCCGCGCAGGATCGCACCGGCATGCACCATTTCGGTGTAGAGCAGCGTCCGACGGGTGATCCGGCGCAGAAGCCAACGGAAATGGCGGTCCGTGACTTCCATCATTGGGGCCACCGACAACCGGCCGGGGTTGATTTCGCCTCGGATCATGACCTGTTCCGCTTGCCGAGAGCACGGCCCGACCGAATGGATCGGACGGTTGTGCCCCATCTGCTTGTTGGATAGGGCAAATCCCGGTCCGATCACGTCATCGGGCCGGGATTTGCCCTAGGCGGGACATATGGCGCCGGCTGCGGCATCGCGGTAGGGCACATCACGGCCCGCCGGGGGCGGCGAAGATGGGTACGGGTTCGGGGAACCCTTTCAAAGCCATGTTGCCCAGCGGCCGGAACAGCGCCGCGCTGCCCTCGGCGCGGACGACCACGCTCTCGGATGCCGCGACCTGGCCGGGCGGACAGACGCTGCACACCCGCGCCGCCAACTGCACCGTCGATCCGAAGAGGTCGGAGCCCATCCGCACGGGCTTGCCCGCGTTCAGGCCCACACGCAAGGTCAGAGCAAGCCGGGGATCGGGCACATCCATCCGCGCAACCTCGGCCTGGATGCGCTGACCGGCCTTCACCGCATCCTGGATGGTGGCGAACGAGGCCATGATGCCATCGCCCAGATGCTTGATTTCAACGCCGTTGTGGGCGTTGAGCGCCGCCCTGACGGTCTGGTCGTGCATGCCGATCAGCTGCATATGCAGCTCGTCGCCATAGGTTTGGCTGTGCTCGGTCGAACCGACGATGTCGGTGAACATCACGGCGATGACCTGGTCGTTGGCCGCGTTGCCACCGGGTTGCGGGCCACCCGTCCCTGGCGCCGGTGCCCCGTCCGTCGGCGCTCCCGCCTGCGGTCCCACCGTGGCGCCGGTCCCGGCCTCGCGCCAATCCTTCAACGCCAGGGCCAGACGCTCGAACGAGCTGGCGCCCCGGGTCCAGGTGTTGAAGCCGTCGCTCCCCGCCAAGAACACCTTCGCCTGGATCGGATCGGCCAGATACTCCTCGTAGTGCAAGGCGAACTTGCGCGCTTCCTCGTCGGACTTGGCGATGTTCGCCAGGCATGTGGCCACCGCGCGCCGAAATTCGTTCGCGGGCCGGTTTTCCTTGCGCGCGTGGGCTTCGGCCGCACCGGCGAAGAACAGGTAGCAGGCGAACGCGTCCGTCGGCGTCAGCCGCCCGTTCTGAGTGTAGGGCGTTTTGGCCTGTACGAAACGCAGGTTGGAATAGAGGTAGCGCAGCAGGACCTCGGTGTCGTGCCGAACGATTTCCTTTCGTGCGGCATCGACCCTGAAATCCTCGTCCTCGATCTTCGGATCCACAAGAACGGAACGTTCGGCTTGCTTTGCGGCCGCGGCCGCCGCCCGCACCCTTTCCGACGAGCCGTCCTCCTCGACGGTGAAGGGTTCGACGATGGACCGGAACAGGTCGGCGAAGAAGCCGCTGAACCCGGGCCAGAAATTGAACTGCCACCGTTCGCGATCGGCCCGGACGCCCAGCCGGGCGGACTTCACCCGGACCTTGCGGCCGAACCCGAGTGCCCAGGGGCTCCCCGGTCGGGAGCGGGGTTCCCCGACCCGTTCGGCCGGAACAGCCCCCCTGACCTTGTGGGCCCGCACACCGCTCGCCTTGCGACGGACACCTTTTCCACCGCGTTCCCGCAACCGAAACGGTGGCAGGCCTCCGACCTTGTCCTTTTTGAAGATGATGCGGGGCACCATTTCGCCGTCGTTGCCGACCACATCCACAACCAGTCGGATGCCCTGGATTTCGGCAGCCTTGAGAAAGCGCCGCGCCTCGTTCTCGGCCTCGGCACGGTCGCCCGGCATCGCGCCCAGCAGTTGCCAGGCGTGACCCTTGAAACCGTATATCTCATAGCCGACGGACATGCGGACGACTGCGAACCACCTCAGGACGACAGGCGGCCTCTCCGGCTGGATTGCTCCGACCGGATCAGCCGCTGGCAACAATACAGGATGTTACGAGAAAGGGGTAATAATGGAAACTTCCACCCCAGAATAACAGCTATTCAACCTCGGACGATCAGACCGGCCCCGGTCGCAAGGGCGATGGCGAGCGTCAACCCCACCAGCAGCAGGGTTGCCCGCCATCCCATGTCGACCATCTGCCTGACGCCGGTCTTGATGCCGATCGCCGTAATCGCCACCACAAGGCATGCGCGACTCGCCGGGGACAAGGCATCGCCGGTGCCCGCCGGCAAAAGGTGCGATCCGTTCAGGAAGGCCAACACAACGAACACGATTAGAAACCACGGCAAAGTCAGCGCCCGCCGGACTTTCCGCCACAAACCACCCTGCGCTCCCATGGCCGAGGCCGCATAGACGGCCAGACAGATGGACACCGGCACCAGCAGCGCCACCCGCGCCAGTTTGGTCAAAACGGCGGCGGCGAGTGCCCCTTCGCCCACGGCGGCATCCTCCGCCGCCTGGCGGAGGAGGTCCCCTGCACCGACCACCTGCGCCACATCGTGGATGGTCGCGCCGAGAAAAACACCCCGGGTCGCAAATTCCTCGAAGATGCCGGCGGTGAGCAGCGGGTAGGCGATCATCGCGACCGTGCTCAACAAGGTGACGCCCAGCGCGACGAAAGCGGTGTCGCGTTCGCTTCCGGGCCGCTTCGGCAGAATGCTGGCGGCGGTCAGGGCCGCGGACACGCCGCACACCGCGGTGGCGGTCGCCGCCAGCAGGGCGAAGTCCCTCCCGAAGCCCAGAAGCCTTGCGAGCGGTACGGAGACCAGGAAGGTGAACGCCATGGCGCAGACGACCACCACCAGCGTCCCCGCCCCCAGTTCCGCCACCTGCCCGGCCGCAACCCGGGCCCCGAGAAGCGCCACCCCGAGCCGCAGGACGAACCGGGACGCCATATCCAGACCGGGCTTCAGCCGCACATCGTCCCGCAGGAAGGTGCAGGCAAGCCCCATCAGAAGGGCATAAAGGACCACCGGACCGCCGTAATGGCCGGATACGAAGGCGGCAGCCGCGGCAATCAGCGTGCAGACCAGGAGCCCCCGCCACGCCGCGGCGGCTTGCGCCGACAAACGGGCCACCATGCCGGACGACATTTCGGCTGCGTTGTCGGCACTCACGTTTGGGCTCACCCGAAGTTCGGCGGTGCCGGGACTAGACACCGGAAGCACCCGGCCGGCAAGGGTTCCCCGGACCCCACCAGGCCCGGACCCCACCAGGGCGGACCCGGGTACAAGGCGGGCGGTGGTCCCGGGTCAATCCCCGGCCGGCACGGACAATCGCCCACCGGCCTTGACCTCCTCCATGACCACGTAAGTCCGCGTCTCGCGGATGCCCGGCAGCTCGGCCAACGTGCGCCCCAGGAATTCCCGGTACGCCTGCATATCGCGCACGCGGACCTTCACCAAATAGTCGAAGCCGCCCGCAACCATGTGGCATTCCAGGATCTCCTCCCGCTCCGCCACGGCCGCGGCAAAGGCCTGGAACGCTTCCGGCGAGGTGCGGTCGATCGAGACCTCCAGAAACACCAGCAGCCCGGCGTCCAAAAGGTGCGGGTCCAGGACCGCTTGGTAGCCGCGGATGTATCCATCGCGCTCCAGCCGGCGCACGCGCTCCAGGCATGGGGTGGGGCTCAACCCCACCCGGCGGGCCAACTCCACATTGGTCAGCCGGCCGTCGCGTTGGAGTTCGTCCAGGATCCGCAGATCTATGCGGTCGACCCTGCGCTCCATGCCATCCTCCGCAACCCGATCACGGAAAGAGGATATACGCCCATTTGACGATTTTTCAGAGTTTTTCTCTACCTTGTAGACGGAACGCGGATGGCTCATCTTATCATCAGTCTTCCCGCAGGAGATCCGCCATGACCGCCGCCATCGCCCCGGCACCCTCCACGGCCGTCCGCCCGGACCTCGGCCCCGTGGCCGCGGACGCCTTCCCGGCCGAACATGCGGCCGTGGAACAACTGCGGACACAGGCTCGCCTGCCGGTGGAGACGGCGGCCCGCGTCGAAGCCGATGCGCTGGAATTGGCGGAAGCCATCCGTGCGAAAAGCGGCGACCGGCTTGGCGTCGAGACGTTCCTGGCGACCTACAGCCTGTCCACGGCCGAGGGCGTGGCGTTGATGTGCTTGGCCGAGGCGCTGTTGCGCATCCCCGACCGCCACACCGTGGACGCGCTGATCGGCGACCGCTTGGGCGAGGGCGAGTGGGACGCCCGGCTGGGTGGCAAGTCCTCGGTCTTCATGAACGCCTCGGCCTGGGGCCTGGCCCTGACCGGGCGCCTGCTGCAATGGGATGGCGGCACCGATGCCGGGAGCACCCTGCGCCGCATGATCGCGCGCCTCGGCAAGCCCGTCGTCCGCACGGCGTTGGAAACCGCCATGCGCCTGATGGGCAAGCAGTTCGTCATGGGCGAAACGATCGAGCAGGCGTTGCGGCGCGGACAGGACGCCCCGCCGGGCACCACGCACAGCTTCGACATGCTGGGCGAGGCCGCCCGGACCCAGGCCGACGCCGAACGCTACTGGCAGAGCTATTCCGATGCCATTGCCGCGATCCGGCGACGCTGCGACGGGCAGGACCCGACCCGCAACCCCGGCATCTCGGTGAAGCTGTCGGCGCTGCATCCCCGCTACGAGGCCGCCAAGCGCGACCGCGTCCTGCGCGAACTGCTGCCGCGCACGGTGGAACTGGCCCGCCAGGCCAAGGACGCCGGCATCAACTTCACCATCGACGCGGAGGAGGCCGACCGGCTGATCCTGTCGCTGGAACTCTTCGAGCGTCTGGCACGGGATCCGACGCTTGCCGGCTGGGACGGGCTCGGCCTCGCGGTGCAGGCCTACCAGAAACGGGCCCTGGCGGTGGCGGGCTGGCTGGACGAGCTGTCCGCGGACACGAACCGCCGCTTCATGGTCCGCCTGGTGAAGGGCGCGTACTGGGATACCGAGATCAAACGGGCCCAGGAGCGGGGCCTCCCCGACTATCCGGTGTTCACGCGCAAGGCCGCGACGGACATTTCCTACCGCGCGTGCGCCGCACGCCTGCTGGCGGCCGAGGGCCGGATCTACCCGCAGTTCGCCACCCACAATCCCCGCACCGCGCTGGAGATCATGGCACTCGCCGGCAAACGCCGCGACTACGAGTTCCAGAAGCTGCACGGCATGGGAGACTCCCTCTACGAGCTGCTGCGCGAACGGCATGGCGCGGCCTTGCGCCTGCGCGTCTACGCACCCGTGGGCGATCACAAGGACCTGTTGCCCTATCTGGTCCGCCGCCTGCTGGAGAACGGCGCCAACACCTCGTTCGTGCATCAGGTCGCCGATCCGGCCGCCCCGTTGCAGGCGATCGTCGCAGACCCGGTCCGCGCCGTGGGCGAGGGCGAAGCCGCCCTGCCCCCACCGGCCGCCCTCTACCCGGACCGCCGCAACTCCGCCGGGCTCGACCTTTCCGATCTTGGCGTACTGGGCGGGATCGCGCGGCAGGTCGCCGACGACCGCGCAGCGGCCCCCGCCGATGGTCCGGGGGCGGTGTACGAGCCGGGTGACCGCAGCCGTGTCGTCGGCCACCAGCCCGACATGGACGCCATGGAAGCCGCCGACGCCGTGGCCCGCGCCCATGCCGCATACCGCCAGTGGGATGCACAGCCGGCGAATGCCCGCGCGGAGGTGCTGGAACGGGCCGCCGACCTGATGGAGGACGCGCGGACGGAACTGATGTCGTTGCTGATCCGCGAGGGCGGTAAGACCATCCCCGACGCCCTGGCCGAGGTCCGCGAGGCGGTGGATTTCTGCCGCTACTACGCCGTCCGTGCCCGCGCCGAGTTCGGCACGCCGATCCCGCTCCCCGGACCGACCGGCGAGCGCAACACGCTGCGCCTGTCCGGCCGCGGCGTCTTCGTCTGCATCAGCCCCTGGAACTTCCCGCTCGCCATCTTCATCGGACAGGTGGCGGCTGCGCTTGCCGCCGGGAACGCGGTCGTCGCCAAACCGGCGGAACAGACCCCGCTCATCGCCCGCCGGGCGGTGGGGATCCTGCACCGGGCCGGCGTGCCCACGGACGTTCTGCACCTGGTGTCCGGCCCCGGCGAAACCGTGGGTGCGGCACTGGTGGGTGACCCGCGCGTGGCGGGGATCGCCTTCACCGGATCGACCGAGACCGCCAAGCGGATCGCCCGGTCGATTGCCGCCGGCGACGGGCCGATCATTCCGCTGATCGCCGAGACCGGCGGCGTCAACGCCATGGTCGCCGACAGCTCGGCCCTGGCCGAGCAACTGGTGGGGGATGTGGTCACCTCGGCCTTCCACTCGGCGGGCCAGCGCTGCTCGGCCTGCCGGGTCCTGCTGGTGCAGGACAGCGTGGCCGACAAGGTGACCGAAATGCTGGCCGGCGCCATGGCCGAGCTGGTGGTCGGCGACCCCGGCGACCCCGCCACCGACCTGGGCCCGGTGATCGATGCCGAGGCGCAGGCGCAACTCAACCGCTATGCGACGGAGTTGAAGTCGGCCGGACGGACGATCGCGGAAATCCCCCTCCCCCCGTCTGCCTCCAAGGGCACCTTCGTCGCCCCGCTGGCGGTCGAGGTCCCGCTGTCGAAGCTCCCCACCCGCGAGGTGTTCGGCCCCGTCCTGCATGTGGCCCGCTGGACGCCCGACACGCTGGGTCAGGCCCTCGACGCCGTGGCCGGCACCGGCTACGGCCTGACGTTGGGCATCCACAGCCGGGTGGAGCGCTTCTGGCGTCAGGTGGCCGATCGCGTGCCGGTCGGGAACGTCTACGTCAACCGCTCGATGATCGGCGCGGTGGTCGGGGTGCAGCCCTTCGGCGGCAACGGCCTGTCCGGAACCGGCCCGAAAGCGGGCGGCCCGCATTATCTGCCGCGGTTCGCCAAGGAAACCACCCTGTCCGTCAACACGGCGGCCATTGGTGGCGACGTCGCTCTGATGGCTGGAGGCTGAGCGGAACGCACGCGGCGGCCTTGCCTGGACCCCGCGTCTGGGATAGCCGTCGGTCCAGGCCGGCCACGGGAAGGGCCAAAGGCGGGGATTACGGGCAATGTCGGGCAGGCGGCGGCTGATCGTCGGGATCAGCGGGGCATCGGGAATCATCTACGGGGTGCGCCTGCTCGAACTCCTGCGCGCGCAGGACGTCGAAACGCATCTTGTGATGAGCCGCGCCGCCCAGGTGACTTTGGCCCACGAGACCGATCTGAAGGTCGCCAACGTGGAGGCGCTGGCCGATGTCGTCCATCCCAACCACGACATCGGGGCCGCCATCGCCAGCGGGTCGTTCCGCACGCTCGGCATGGTGGTGGCGCCCTGCTCCGTCAAAACCATGTCCGAGATCGCCACGGGCGTCACATCCGGCCTGATGAGCCGGGCCGCGGACGTCGTGCTGAAGGAGCGGCGGCGGCTGGTGCTGATGGTGCGCGAAACGCCTTTGCATGCGGGGCATCTGCGGACCATGGCCGCCCTCAGCGACATGGGCGCGGTGGTGATGCCCCCGGTCCCGGCCTTCTATGCCAGGCCGCAGACCATCCAGGACATGGTGGACCATACCGTCGGCCGCGCCCTGGACCTCTTCGACATCGATACGAAGACGGTTCACCGCTGGCGCGAGCCGCGGGACGAGGTTTAAGGCGGACAGGCGAAGGGCCGGGACGTGAACGTCCCGGCCCCCGCCTTCAACCCGCCCTGGGATCGGTCAGGTCGAGGTTTTCCCGCCGACGGTCGTGTTGCCGGCGGTGGTGGAGCCGCTCGTCCGGTCGGTACCGCTGGTACCGGTCGATCCGGTCCCGCCCAGCCCGGAGGTCCCGAACGTGCCGCCGGACCCCGTCGAACTGGTGGAGGCGACGTTCCCCATCGTGCCGGTGGTCATGCCCTGCTGGCGGACCCGGAGGTTGTTCTGCACGTGGGTGACGCCCGACACCGCCTCGGCGATGTCCTCGGCCCGCCGCTTCGCGATGCGGCTATCCACCATACCGTCCAGTGTGACCTCGCCGTTTTCGACACGGACCTGCACCTCTGACGCGTCCACATAGGCGTCGTCGGTCAGCCGGTCATGGATGTCCTCCGTGATGCGGTCATCGGACCGGCGATACCCCTTGGGGCCACGGCCGCGGTGGTGCTGGCTGCCCGGATCGCCGCGATAGGCATCCGCCTCGCGGCGCTGCTCGGCGCCACCACCGCCGAACCAGGACGCGATCTCGTCGCCCGCACGCTCGAAGAACCCGCGTTCGCCGCCGGATTGCTGGCGTTCGCCGGAACCGGAGCCGTGACCGCCGCCATAGGCGGTGGACCGGCCGTAGTCGCCACCCCCGCGGTACGGGATGTCCTCCAGACCATACCGGCGAGCCGGGCCGCGCTCCTCGCGCATCCCGTAGTCGCGGGTCCGGTCATCGCGGCCATAGTCCGTCCCGTAACCCTGGCGGCCGTAGTCCTGCCGACCACCATAGTCCTGGCGGCCACCGAAGTCCTGCCGCCCCCCGTAGTCCTGGCGCCCCCCCATCCCACCGGGATCGCGCGAGCCGCCGTAATAGTCGCGGGCTTGGTCGTTGCCGTATCCGCCGCCGTAATCACCCCGGTACTGGCGTCCGCCGACATCACGGCCGTAATTGCCGCCCATCTCATCCTGCCGGCCGAAGGTGCTGCGCTCGTAGTCGCGGCTCTCACGGCCGAAGAACTCGTCGCGACCATAGTCGCGCTCGCGTCCATAGTTCCGATCATCGTCCCGGTAGCCGCGCATGCGGTCCCTCAGACGGCTGATATCGTCCGGCATGTTAGCCCTCCCAGCGGAATTGGATCGCCATCGTCGGCACTACCCTCAACCGGACCGGGCGCGACCGGTTCCGCCGCGTGGAACCGAGACCGGGGCCTCGCGTTGCACCTCGAAGTCGACAAGGAGCGGGGGATCAAATGCGAACGGCGATCCTGGCGGCCCTGATGGGGACCGCGTTGACGGCCCTTTCCGGACCGGCCTCCGCCCAAAGCTGCGGCGAGCAGGCACGGCAGATGGCCGCCGCACTCGGCGGCGACGCCGATCCCCCCGTTGCGGCCGCTCCGCAGGCCCGTCCCGGCCTGGGCGGGTCGGGCTCCACCCTGTCCCCGGTGCCCGGCGACGGCGGCACCACGTCCAGTTCCCGTCTCGCCCGGTCCGGCGGCGTCATACAGCCGCCGGACGAAGGCCGCACCCCCGTCATCCAGCCGCCGCACACCGGCGACGACATGACCGTTACACCGGCGCTGCCGCCCCAAACCGGCGACGGCTCGGGACGGTCCGCCGGACGATCCCAATCCGGCCGGCAGAGCGGCGACACCGAGATGGAAGCGGCCCGGCGCGCACAAGTCCAATCCCTGCTGACCGCCGCGCGCGACGCGTCGGAACGCGGGAACGAGAACGAATGTCTGGCGCGGCTGGCCGAGGCCCGAATGCTCGCGGGGCGCTGACGCATCCCATCAGTGGGTTTTCCGCACGGCAATCGGGGATGAACGCGCCCCAAGTCCTTGGCTCCAAGTCTTCGATTGCGTGGGCGCGCCCGCACGGCTGTACTGAGGGGTAAGAGCGCGGGACACGCCGCGCCGTACGGACCGGGCCGGGGAGGCGGCGCTTGGGATGTTGAGGCTTCGAAATCCCGTCGACGCGGCGGCGGGCCTGTTGTTCGTCGCAATGGCCTTGGCCGGCCTCTACCTGGGCCAGGACCTGCGGCCGGGCACATCCATGCGGATGGGGCCGGGATATCTCCCCCGCCTGCTGTGTTGGATCCTCCTCGGCTTCGGCGCCCTTCTGCTGTTGCGGGCGTTTCTGACCGATGGCGGCCACCTGCCCCGCTGGCACCCGCGCCCGCTGATCCTCGTTCTGCTTTCGGTGCTGGTGTTCGGCCTTGCCATCGGGCCATTGGGCCTGGTCGCGACAAGCATCCTGGTGACCGCGGTGGCGGCCCTGGCCAGCCCGGAATCCCGACCGTCCGAGGTCGCGGTGCTGTGTCTGGGGCTCGCCGCCTTTTCGGTCGGCCTGTTCATCGAGGGCCTGGGCCTGCCCATGCCGACGTGGCCGCAGGCCCTGGTGCGCTGATGGAGATTCTCGACAATCTCGCCACCGGGTTCGGCGTCGCGCTGACGCCGGTGAACCTGCTCTACTGCTTCGTCGGCGCGCTGATCGGCACATTGATCGGCGTCCTGCCGGGTATCGGCCCGGTTGCAACGGTGGCCATGCTGCTGCCCATCACCTTCTATCTGCCGCCGGTCTCGGCCCTGATCATGCTGGCGGGCATCTACTATGGGGCGCAGTACGGCGGTTCCACCACCGCGATCCTGGTGAACCTTCCCGGTGAAAGCTCGTCCGTCGTGACCTGCCTGGACGGTTACCGGATGGCCCGCCAGGGCCGGGCCGGGGCGGCGTTGGCGGTGGCGGCGCTCGGGTCGCTGTTCGCCGGCTGCGTGGCCACGCTCATCCTGGTGGTCGCGGCCCCGCCCCTGGCGGAGGTTGCGCTGCTGTTCGGCCCGGCCGAGTACTTTTCGCTGATGGTGCTGGGGCTCGTCGCCGCGGTGGTGCTCGCCCAAGGATCGCTGACCAAGGCCCTGGCCATGATCGCGCTCGGCCTTCTGCTCGGCATGGTCGGCACGGACGTGAATTCCGGCGCCCAGCGCCTGACCTTCGGCCGGCCGGAACTCTCGGACGGCATTGGTTTCGTGCCGCTGGCGATGGGCCTTTTCGCGGTGGCGGAAATCATCCGGAACCTGGAGGAGCCGGCGGCCCGCGGCGTGCTGCACGAGCGCATCTCGCGCCTGTGGCCGTCGCGCGACGATTTCCGGCGCGCATGGCCCGCCACCTTGCGCGGCACCGCCATCGGGTCGGCCTTGGGCATCCTGCCCGGCGGCGGGGCGCTTTTGTCCGCCTTCGCGGCGTACATGGTCGAAAAGCGGATCGCGGACGACCCGTCGCGCTTCGGCCGGGGCGCGGTGGAGGGCGTGGCGGCGCCGGAGTCGGCGAACAACGCCGGAGCCCAGACCTCGTTCATTCCGCTGCTGACCCTCGGCATTCCGTCGAACGCCGTCATGGCGCTGATGGCGGGCGCAATGACCATCCACGGCATCCAGCCCGGCCCGCAGGTGATGACGTCGCGGCCGGACCTGTTCTGGGGCATGATCACCAGCATGTGGATCGGCAACCTGATGCTGGTCGTCATCAACCTGCCCCTGATCCGGGTCTGGGTCATGTTGCTGAAGATCCCGTACCGGCTGCTGTACCCGGCGATTCTCCTGTTTTGCTGCATCGGGGTGTACAGCCTGAACAACAGCGCCTTCGAAGTGCTGCTGATGGTGCTGTTCGGTCTTCTCGGCTACACGTTCCTCAAATGGGGCTGCGAACCCGCGCCGCTGCTGCTGGCCTTCATCCTCGGCCCGCTGATGGAGGAGAACCTGCGGCGGGCCATGCTGCTGTCGCGCGGCGATCCCGTCGTTTTCGTCAGCCGGCCGCTGAGCGCCACGCTGCTGGCCGTCGCCGCCGCCCTGCTGCTCATGGTACTGCTGCCGACGATCAAGAAAGGGCGCCGGGAGGCGTTCCGGGAGTGACCTCCGCCCCGCCCCCGCTGCCACCCAGGCCACCGAGCCGTACAGCCATAGTCCAGGAGCCAAGCCGAAAAATGGCAGGTCCCCTCTCCCACCTCCGCGTGCTCGACCTCAGCCGTGTCCTGGCCGGCCCCTGGTGCGCGCAGACCCTGGCCGACCTGGGTGCCGAGGTCGTCAAGGTCGAACGCCCCGGTTCCGGCGACGACACCCGCACCTGGGGACCGCCCTGGGCCAAAACCCCGGACGGCGAACCCACCCGCGAGAGCGCGTATTACCTGTGCGTCAACCGGGGCAAGCGGTCGGTCACCATCGACTTCGAGCGGCCGGAGGGGCGCGACCTCGTCCTGCGTCTGGCCGAAACCTCCGACGTCCTGATCGAGAACTACAAGGTCGGAGGATTGCGCAAGTACGGGCTCGACTGGGAGGCGGTGCGCAAGGTCAATCCCCGGCTGGTCTATTGTTCCATCACCGGGTTCGGACAGACCGGCCCCTACGCCCAGCGCGCAGGCTACGACTTCATCGTCCAGGGAATGGGCGGGCTGATGAGCGTCACCGGCATGCCGGCGGGCACACCCGGTGGCGAGCCGGTCAAGGTGGGCGTCGCGGTCGCCGACCTGTTCACCGGCATGTACGCCACGGTGGCCGTCCTGGCGGCGCTGGCCCACCGGGACCGCACCGGAGAGGGGCAGCACATCGATCTGGCGCTGCTGGACGCCCAGGTGGCGATGATGTCCAGCCAAGCCATGAACTATCTGGTCGGCGGGCGGGTGCCGGGACGGCAGGGCAACGGCCACCCGAACATCGTGCCCTACCAGGCCCTCCCGGCCAGCGACGGCCAGATCATCCTGGCCATCGGCAACGACGGCCAATTCGCCCGGTTCTGCGAGATCGCCGGCCGCCCCGATGTGGCCAAGGATCCGCGCTTCGCCACCAACCCCGCACGGGTGGCCAACCGTGACGCACTGATCGGGATTCTGGAGGACATCACCCGCACCCGCAGCGCCAAGGCGTGGGTCGACAGCTTGTCGAATGCGGGTGTGCCGTGTGGCCCCATCAACGATCTGGCCGGTGTTTTCGCCGATCCCCAGGTCCAGGCGCGCGGCATGCGGCGCGACCTTCCGCACCCGGTCGCGGGCACCGTGCCGACGGTGGCGAACCCGATCCGCTATTCCGCAACGCCGATCGTCCACGACAAGGCGCCGCCGCTCCTGGGTGCCGACACCGACGAGGTGCTGGCCGAACGGTTGGGACTGACGATGGAGCAGATCGCAGCGCTGCGCGACGTGGGCGTGGTGTAGCGGCATGGCCGGGCTCCGCAAGCTCAAGGACCTTGTCGTCCACCACGACCCCCGCTTCTACTGCGCCTTTCCGGCCGTGGTGGATCTTCCCGGTGGTGGTGCCCTCGTCCATTTCCGCAGGGCCCGCGACACCTACCATGTGATTGGCTCCATCGGAGCCGGCCGCTCCGACCTGCGCCGTTCCAGCCACGTCGACAGCCGGTCCGAGATTGCGGCCCTTACCCTGGGCCCGGACCTGATCCCACAGGGTCCACCGATGGGTCTGCCGGTCGATCCCGAGGCGGGGGATCAGGATGCGAATCTGGTGCGTCTCCGCAGTGGCCGGCTGCTGTCGGCGGGGTTCCGCTGGTACCCGCTATCCCCTTTTCTGGCGCGGGAGGCGGCGGCCACTTGGGGCGCATCGGTCTACGGTCATCCGGACAAGGACGGCAGCCTGTTCCTGTTCTGGGGCAGCTACGCCCGCCACAGCGACGACGGCGGAACCACGTGGAGCCCACGGGTCGACCTGCCAGCAATCCCGGGTATGCCGCCCATCGTGCCGACCCACCGCCCCTTCCTTGGCGGCGCCACCCGAGGCCGGATGGCCGAGTTGGGCGACGGAACCATCCTGCTGCCCACCTACGCGCACCTGCCCGGCCAGGGTCAGCCGGGAGCGTTGGCACTGGCCTCCAGGGACGGCGGGGAAAGCTGGCAATTCCTGTCGCATATTGCGCTGTCCGGGACCGATGGGCCGGGATACACCGAAACCGCGCTGCACGCCGCGGGCCAGCGGGTTATCGCCTTCATGCGTACCATGGACGAGGCGGACCGGATCGCGACGGCAATCTCCACCGATGGCGGACGCACCTGGGGCCATCCGCGGCTCACGGAAGTGATTGGGCATCCCTGCGATATCGTGCCATTGCAGGACGGGCGTGCGGTTCTCGTCTACGGCTACCGGCACGCCCCCTATGGCATCCGGGCGCGCCTGCTGGAGGATCCCTTCGCCGATCCCGCAACCGCGCCCGAATTCGTTGTTCGCGACGACGGCCCCGGTCCCGATCTCGGTTATCCCTGGGGCTGTCAATTGGCGGATGGACGCGTACTGCTGGTCTATTACTTCGCCGATGCCGACGGTGCCCGGCACATTGCCGGCTCGATCCTCGGGGTGGGTTAGGCCCAGCCTACCGGAACGGCGCGCCCTCGCGCGCCATCTCGCGGAAGGACAGCCAACCGGACTCGCCGATCCCCCAGATCGCCGCCGTAATGACGGCCGAAATCAGCGAGGTCGCGACGAATTTTTTCAGCAGCAGGGGCTTGGCGGGTGCCCCGGGTTCGGTCCCCGGCTCGGGCGCGGTCTGCTGGTGCACGCCCCAGGGCAATACGGCGAACAGGACCGTCCACCAGACGGTGAAATAGATCGCGGTGATCGTCACCCAGTGCACGGCCCGGCCTCACACCTGTTCCAATTCGACCAGGGTGCCGCAGAAGTCCTTGGGATGGAGAAAGAGGACCGGCTTCCCATGGGCGCCGATCTTCGGTTCGCCATCGCCCAGCACCCGCGCACCGGCCGCCTTCAATTTGTCCCGCGCCGCAAGGATGTCCTCCACCTCGTAGCAGAGGTGGTGCATGCCGCCCGACGGGTTCGCCTGCAGGAACTTGGCGATGGGCGACCCCTCGCCCAGCGGGTGGAGCAGCTCGATCTTGGTGTTCGGCAGTTCGACGAACACCACCGTCACCCCGTGCTCCGGCAAATCCACCGGCTCGGAGACCGTGGCACCCAAGGCGCCCCGGTAAAGGGCGGACGCCTGCGCCAGATCCGGCACCACGATCGCCACATGGTTCAGCCTGCCGATCATTCCCACCCCCAAAAGGAACCTTATCGGCCGCCTTCTAAAGCAAATTCCGGCCGGGCGGAACCGCCCGGCCGGACTTCACCCGGTCGAACAAACGAGACGGCGCGCTCAGACCCGCACCAGATGCACCTCGGTGATGGGCTTCTTTCCGTGGGAGGTGAGCAGACGCCTGCGAACGGCACTGCGTGCGGCCTGCCGGACGGCCTCATCGTTGCGCCGTTCGTCCGCGGGCATCCCCTCAACGGCGGAACGCACGGCGGACGCGATCAGGCCGAGCGTTTCCTCGGCGTCGAAATCGCCGTCGAGGAGCCCCATGACCGCGATCTTGGGATCGGCGATCAGCTTGCCCTTGTCGTTCATGACCAATGTCGCGACCGCGGCCCCGTTGTGGAGCATGCGGACGCGGCTCTTGATCATGTTGCCGCTCATCCGCACCAAACGGTTCCCGTCCACCGCCAGACGGCCGTGCTCCACCTGGCCCGTGACCTCCACCGGTCCCGGCAGCAGCCGCATGATCGACCCGTTCTCGGGCAGCGCGACGGCCGGCACCTGGCACTCGCGCGCCAGCTTGGCATGCTCGATGAGGTGCCGTTCCTCGCCATGGACCGGGATCGCCAGCTTGGGCCGGACCAGATGGTACATGTGCACAAGCTCGTCCCGGCCGGGATGGCCGGACACGTGGACCAGCTCGTCGTGCACGGTGACGATCTGGCAGCCCAGGCGCACAAGGGCGTTCTGGACACGGCCGATCGCGCGCTCGTTCCCGGGGATCTCGCGGCTGGAGAAGATGACGATGTCGCCCTCCTCCAGCACGATCTCCGGATGGTCGTCGTTAGCGATGCGGCCCAGCGCGGCCCGCGCCTCGCCCTGGCTGCCGGTGCAGATCAGGACCACCTTGTCGCGCGGAAGGTATCCGGCCTCGCTGTCGGTCAGGAACGGCGGGCAATCGTCCAGATAGCCCGTGGCCTTCGCCGCATCGTGGATGCGCCACAGCGACCGCCCGACCAGCGCCACGTGCCGGCCGTTGGCCTGCGCGGCATGGGCGATGCTTTTGACCCGCGCGACGTTGGTGGCGAAGCAGGTGACCACGATCCGGGTCTTATAGCGCCCGAAAAGCTGGACCATGTTCTCGCGGACCGTCGCCTCGGACCCGGCGGCCCCGTCCACCATGGCATTCGTGCTGTCGCACACCAGCACGTCGACGCCTTCACGGCCGAGTGCCGCCAGCTTGTCCTCGTCGGTGGTGGCACCCACCAGCGGCTCGGGGTCGAGCTTCCAGTCGCCGGAATGCAGCAGCGTGCCCGCCGCCGTCCGGACCACCAGGGCACTGGGTTCCGGGATGGAGTGCGTCATGTTGACGAACTCCAGGTCGAACGGCCCGACATTGAACCGGCCGCCGAGCGGGATCTCATGGATCGGGATCCGGTCGTGCAGGCCGCGATCCTGAACCTTGGACCGCAGGACGGCGGCCGTGAACGGGGTCGCGTAGATGGGGCACTTCAGCTCGGGCCA
The DNA here is from genome assembly GCA_035645145.1 of Azospirillaceae bacterium. Taxonomy (GTDB): domain Bacteria; phylum Pseudomonadota; class Alphaproteobacteria; order Azospirillales; family Azospirillaceae; genus CANGXM01. The sequence goes on from DASQNC010000018.1 coordinate 23,597, forward strand.
AAGATAGGCCACCGCGCCCAGATGGTCTTCGTGGGCATGGGTGAGAACCAGCCCCACCAGATCGTCGCGCCGATCCCGGATGAAGGTCGGGTCCGGCGTCAGCACGTCGATGCCGGGGGTGGTGTCGTCGCCGAAGGTGATCCCCAGATCGACCATCAGCCACTTTCCGGCATGGCCGTACAGCGAGAGGTTCATCCCGATCTCGCCGGCCCCACCGAGGGGCAGGAACAGGAGTTCGTTACCGCCGGGGCGGTAGGGGTCGTTCTTGATGGAGGTCACTTGGGTCTGTTCCGGGCGTGTATGAGTTGGAGCCCGCGCAACGTGACGTCACCGTCGTAGTGGTCGATCAAGGCGGTCACCTCGGCGAAGATCCGGCCGAGGCCCCCGGTCGCAATCACCGTGACGGGCGGATTGCCCGTCGGCGACAGCTCCTCCTTGATGCGGGCCAGAACGCCCTCGATCATGCCCAGGTAGCCCCAGAACATGCCGGACTCCATGGCCTCGACGGTACTTTTGCCGATCACGCGTTGCGGGCGGCGGATCTCCACCTTCGGAAGCTGCGCGGCGACGCGGTGGAGGGCGTCGAGCGCGAGATTCGGTCCAGGGGCAATGACGCCACCTGCAAAGTTGCCGTCGGCATCGACGACATCGAACGTCGTACCCGTTCCGAAGTCGAGCACGACCAAGGGCGGCGCAAAGACGGCACTGGCCCCCACCGCGTTGGCAATGCGGTCGGCGCCGACCTCGCGCGGATTGTCGAAACGGATCCCAAGCCCGAGATCCACGCCGGGATCCTTCACGTTCAACGGCTCGCAGCCGAAATGGTCGGTGCAGAGCTTGACCAGGTTGAAGGTCGCAGCCGGCACGACGCTCGACAGAACGGCGGTGTCGATATCGGCAGGTTCCAGGCCCTTCATCCGCATCAGCGCGACCAGCCACACGGCATATTCGTCGGACGTGCGCCGGGCGTCGGTGGAGATCCGCCAATGCCCGCGCTTCGTCCCGCCATCGAAAACCGCGAAGACCACGTTTGTGTTGCCGGCGTCGATCGCAAGCAGCATGGATCAGCTCCCGTTGGGTCCACCCGTGGCGCGGAAGAACACGTCGCCGGCGCCGATCCGGTGGACGCCGCCGTCCGCCGTGGCCAGCAGCAGCGTTCCGTCCTCGGCCAGATCGGAAAACGTCCCCTCCAGCGTTCCGGCCGGCAAGCGAACCGTGATGCCCTCGCCCAGCCCCTTGGCTGCCGCCAACCATGCGGTCCGCAACGGGAGAAACCCGCCGGTCCGCCACGTGGCGTACCAGTGGTCGAACGCGCCGAAGACGGCGGCCAGGGCATCCTCCAGCGGACCATCGAAACCACACGCCCGAAGCGATGTCGCAGGATAAGGCGTGCCGTCGGGGGCAAAGCCCACGTTCACCCCGATGCCCAACACCAGGAACCCCGGCCCGCCATCCACCGCGCCCTCGGCTTCGAGCAGGATGCCGGACACCTTCGCCCCATCCACCAGCACATCGTTCGGCCACTTCAGCCGGACCTCACGGCCGCCCGGCAGGAGCTTGCGGATGCCATCGGCCACGGCGAGCGCGGCCGCGAAGGAAAGCTGCGAGGCGACCGCAAGCCGGCAATCCGGCCGCAGCAGAAGCGAACAATAGAGGTTGCCTTCGGGCGACTCCCAGGTCCGGCCGCGGCGCCCACGGCCCGCGGTCTGCCGCCGGGCCCAAACGAGCGTCCCCTCCGGTGCGCCCTGCGCGCCGAGGTCGCGGGCAACATCATTGGTGCTGCCGGCGCTTTCCAGCGCCAGCAGCCGATAAAAGGGCGGCAGCGCCGGCGCCGCCGCCGTCATGGTCATCGCCCGATGAGAGACGCCGCCGCGGCGAGCGCCCCGCTGAGGATGGGTCCCTGGAAGGCAAAGAACAGCAGCGTGAACAGGCCGGTCCCCGCCAACACCGCCGTCATGCCCATGCCGATCGGCCGGTCGAACGCCTCGGCCGGCTCATCGAAATACATCAGCTTGACGATGCGCAGGTAATAGAAGGCCGACACGACGCTGGTGACCACGCCGATCACCGCCAGCACGTACATCTGCGCCTCGACCGCCGCCAGGAAGACGTAAAGCTTCGAGAAGAAGCCGGCCAGCGGTGGAATGCCGGCCATGGAGAACATGAACACGGCCATCGAAAGCGCCAGCAGCGGATGGGTTCGCGACAGGCCGCGCAGGTCGTCGATCCCCTCGACGGCCCGCCCGTTCTGGCGCATGCACAAGATCACCCCGAACGCACCCAGCGTCATGAACAGGTAGACCGCCATGTACATCAGCACGCCGCGGATCCCGGACTCGTTGGCCGCCGCAAGGCCGACGAGCGCGTAGCCGATGTTGCCGATGGAGCTGTAGGCCATCAGGCGCTTGATGTTGACCTGTCCGATGGCCGCAAACGAGCCGAGCAGCATGGACGCGACCGCCACGAAATAGACGATCTGCTGCCACTGCCCGATCAGGTTGCCGAACGGATCCAGAAGGACACGCAGGAACAGGGCAACGGCGGCGATCTTGGGTGCAACCGCAAAGAACGCGGTCACCGGCGTCGGCGCACCTTCGTAGACGTCGGGCGTCCACATGTGGAAAGGAACGGCCGAAATCTTGAACGCGATGCCCGCGGTGACGAACACGAGGCCGATCACGAGACCGAGGGATTGCGGCGCCCCGTTTTCGAAAAGGGTGCTGAGGCCATCGAAGCCGGTGGTGCCGGCGAAGCCGTAAACCAGGGACGAGCCGTACAGCAGCAATCCGGACGAGAGCGCGCCCAGCACAAAGTATTTCAACCCCGCCTCGCTGGATCGGGCGTGGTCGCGGCGGAACGACGCCAGGACATAGAGCGCCAGGCTCTGCGTCTCCAGGCCGACGTAAAGCGCCAGCAGGTCGTTCGCCGACACCATCATCAGCATGCCGACCGTGGCGAAGACGACCAGCACCGAATACTCGAACCGGTGGAGCTGTTCGTTCTCCAGGTAGTCCAACGACGCGATGATCGACAGGGCGGCGCCGATCAAGACCAGGATCTTCATGAAGGCGCCGAAACGGTCGACGACGAACTGGCCCTCGAAGGTCACCACGCGCTGATCATCCGATCCGACCACCAGCGCCGCGGTGACCAGAAGCGCGACCACCGCAAGGCCGGACACCAGCCGCGTCGAGGACTCGCCCCGGAAAACACCGACCATCAGCAGCGCCATACCGGCGCAGACCAGGAAGATCTCGGGGAGGGCCGGGATCAGGTTCGGGAATTCAACCATGCGTAGGCCCTGCCTTCAGCGGGTCGCCACGACCGACGCCGAGCCGTTGGCCAGCGCCGTCTGGTAATTATGGATGAGTTGCTCCACCGCCGGACCGAACACGTCCAGGACGGGCTGCGGATAGACGCCGAGCCAGATCACCAGCACAACGATCGGGGCGAAGATCGCCACCTCGCGCGGGGACAGGTCGAGCATCTCCATGACATCGGCCTTGGTCACCTTGCCGAAGATCACGCGGCGGTAAAGATACAGCATATACGCCGCGCCCAGGATGATGCCGACCGTGGTCAGCGTCGCGACCCAGGTGTTCGCCTGGAATGCGCCGACGAGAACCAGGAACTCGCCGACGAAACCGCTGGTGCCGGGAAGACCGACCGAGGCCATCGTCATCAGCATCATGACGACGGCGTACTTCGGCATGTTGTTCACCAGACCGCCGTACCGTGCGATCTCGCGGGTGTGCAGCCGGTCGTAGATCACGCCCACGCCCAGGAACAGCGCACCCGACACCAGTCCGTGCGAGATCATCTGGAACAGCGCACCTTCGATGCCCTGCCGGTTCATCGTGAACAGCCCGATGGTCACAAAGCCCATGTGCGCGACCGAGCTGTAGGCGATCAGCTTCTTGATGTCCTCCTGCGCCAGCGCCACCAGCGAGGTGTAGATCACGGCCACCACCGACAGCGTGAAGACCAGCGGCGCGAACATGGCCGAGGCGTCGGGGAACATCGGGATCGAGAACCGCAGGAGCCCGTACCCGCCCATCTTCAGCAGCACGCCCGCCAGGATCACCGAACCGGCGGTCGGCGCTTCGACGTGGGCGTCGGGAAGCCAGGTGTGGACGGGCCACATCGGAACCTTCACCGCGAACGAGGCGAAGAACGCCAGCCACAGCCAGGTCTGCATCCCGACCGGGAAGTCGGTCGCCATCAGCGTCGGCACGTCGGTCGTCCCGGCGACATAGTACATGGCCAGGATGGCAACCAGCATCAGCACCGAGCCGAGCAGGGTGTAGAGGAAGAACTTGAACGCCGCATAAACCCGGCGCGCGCCGCCCCAGACGCCGATGATGATGAACATCGGGATCAGGACGCCTTCGAAGAAGACGTAGAAGAGCACCAGATCCAGGGCGCAGAACATGCCCACCATCATGGTCTCGAGGACCAGGAAGGCGATCATGTATTCCTTCACCCGGGACTCGATCGACTCCCAGCTCGCCAGGATGCAGATCGGGACCAGGAAGGTGGACAGGAGCACGAACAGCACCGAAATGCCGTCCACGCCCATGACGTAGTTGATGCCGAAGCCGGGAAGCCATTCCGCCCGTTCGACCAGCTGGAACCCCGGATCGGTGGGATCGAAGGGGCCCAGGATGAACAGCGACACGCCGAACGTGCAGAGCGAGGTCCACAGCGCGATGTAGCGCGCGTTGCGGGCCTCGGTCGCCGGATCCGACCGCAGAAGCAGCAGGAACAGGACGCCGACCAGCGGCAGGAAGGTGGTGATCGTAAGGATAGGCGCGCCAGACATTTCCGATCGTCCCGTCTACCGCCGCATCAGCGCGCGAAGAGGAAGAACCAGGCGATCAGGGCAACGATGCCGATCACCATGGCAAAGGCGTAGTGGTACACGTAGCCCGTTTGTATCCGGACGGCGCGGCCGGCAAGCATCCGGGTCGCCACGGCGGCCCCGTCGGGACCGAAGCGGTCGATGACCGCACCGTCCCCGCCCTTCCAGAAGGTGAAGCCGAGGGCCAGCGCCGGCTTCACGAAGATCCGGTCGTACAGGTCGTCGAAGTACCACCGGTTGTACAGGAACCGGTGCAGGTTCGGGAACCGTGCCTGCACCCGGGCCGGCATCTCGGGCCGGATCTGGTACATGTAGTAGGCCAGCCCGATACCCGCGAGCGCCACCACGACCGGGAGCGAGGCGACCCAGAAGGGCGCGTCGTGCGCGGCATGGACGGTGTCGTTTTCCGGCCGGACGAAGATCGAACCGTGCCAGAAATGCTCCGCCGCGTGGCCGACGAACAACTCGTAGGCGACTGCCCCCGCGACCACGGCGCCGATCGCCAGCGGCACGAGCGGGCCGAGCATGATCCAGGGCGACTCATGGACATGCGCCATCACCTTCTCGTCGGCACGCGGTTTGCCGTGGAAGGTCATGATGAGCAAGCGCCAGGAGTAGAACGCGGTCATGAAGGCGGCCGCGATGCCCAGCCAGAAGGCCAGGTACCCGAACCAGCTGCCATCCATGTAGGCGGCTTCCAGGATGATGTCCTTGGAGTGGAAGCCCGCGAAGCCGATGTGCGTGCCGGGAATGCCGACCCCGGCCAGGGCCAGGCTGCCGATCCACATGAACGCGTAGGTCCAGCGGATATCCTTTGCGACGCCGCCCATGTTGCGCATGTCCTGCTCGTCGGACATGGCGTGGATCACCGACCCCGCACCGAGGAACAGCAGCGCCTTGAAGAAGGCGTGGGTCATCAGGTGGAACATGGCCGCCGAATAGGCCGAAACCCCAAGGGCGAAGAACATGTACCCGAGCTGCGACATGGTCGAGTAGGCGATCACCCGCTTGATGTCGAACTGGGTGAAGCCGATCGTCGCCGCCACGAAGGCCGTCAACGCCCCGACCACGCACACGAACATCAACGCGTTCGGCGCGAACTCGAAGATCGGCGACAGGCGCGCGACCATGAACACGCCGGCGGTCACCATCGTCGCCGCATGGATGAGCGCGGAAACGGGCGTCGGCCCTTCCATGGCGTCGGGCAGCCAGGTGTGCAGGCCCAGCTGGGCCGACTTGCCCATTGCCCCCATGAACAGCAGCAGGCATGCGGCCGTCAGCGCGTGGACGTTGGCGCCCAGGAATTCAAAGCGCTGGTTCGCCTGCTCGGGCGCGGCACCGAAGATCGTGTCGAACTCGACCGAGCCGAAGATCATGAAGACGGCGAAGATGCCGAGCGCGAAGCCGAAGTCGCCGACGCGGTTGACGATGAACGCCTTCATGGCGGCCGCGTTGGCCGACGGCTTCGTGTACCAGAAATTGATGAGCAGGTACGAGGCGACGCCGACACCTTCCCAGCCGAAGTACATCTGGACCAAGTTGTCCGAGGTCACCAGCATCAGCATGAAGAAGGTGAACAGGCTGAGGTAGGCGAAGAACCTCGGCTGGTGCTCGTCGTGGTGCATGTACCCGATCGAGTACAGGTGCACCATCGCCGACACGGTGTTCACCACGATGAACATGACCGCGGTCAACGTGTCGATGCGAAGCGCCCAGGACACTTCCAGGGCCCCGCTGTCCATCCAGGTGAACAGGTCCACGGTTCGCGGATGGCCGCCGACGGCGACCTGGAAGAACACGATCCACGACAGCACCGCCGCCAGGCAGACGGCGGCGCAGGTCACGAAATGCGCGCCCCGGTCACCGATGGCGCGGCCGAAGAAGCCCGCCACGATTGCAGCGGCGAGCGGCAGGAATACGATGGCGGTTTCCATGGCGCGCCCGTCAGCCCTTCATCAGGTTGATGTCCTCGACCGCGATCGTGCCGCGGTTCCGGAAGTAGATGACCAGGATCGCAAGGCCGATGGCGGCCTCGGCCGCCGCCACGGTCAGGATGAACAATGCGAACACCTGGCCGACCAGGTCGCCGAGATGGACCGAGAAGGCGACGAAGTTGATGTTGACGGCGAGGAGGATCAGCTCGACCGACATCAGGATGACGATCACGTTCTTGCGGTTCAGGAAGATGCCGAACACGCCGAGTGTGAAGAGGATCGCCGCCAGGGTCAGATAGTGGGCAAGGCCGACTTCAAGCATTTCAGATCCCTCCCCGGGTCGGCACTTTGCGAACCTGGATGACCTCGTCGCGCGGCCGGGAAACCTGGTGGCTGATGACCTGACGGCGGACGCCCACGCGCTCACGCAGGGTGAGGACGATGGCACCGATCATCGCGATCAGCAGAACCAGTCCGGCCGCCTGGAACAGGTACACGTACCGGGTGTAGAGCAGCCGCCCCAGCGCCTGCGTGTTGGTCACGTCCGCGGCGGTCGGAACCGGGGCCGTGATGCTCTGCGGCGAGGCCGGAACAACCGCCCAGGCCCCCACCACGACGGCGAGTTCCACCAGCAGGATCAGGCCGACCGTGGCGCCGAAGGGCAGATGGCGTTTCACACCCGCCCGCAATTCGCGGAAATCGATGTCGAGCATCATGACCACGAAAAGGAACAGGACAGCCACTGCGCCCACGTAGACGATGACCAGGATCATCGCCACGAACTCCGCTCCGATCAGCAGGAACAGGCCCGCCGCATTGAAGAAGCAGAGAATCAGGAAGAGGACGGAATGGACGGGATTGCGCGCAGCGATCACCATGACGGCGGATGCCACCAGGATCGCCGCGAACAGATAGAACGCGAGGGCGTGGACGATCATGCTCGATCAGGCCCGGGCCGCCACGGGCCCCCAAAAGGATTGAAAGAACGGCGGTCGGTCCGGTGACGCGCGTGCGTCCCGACGACCGCCGTTGGCGGTTGCGGTTTTAGCGGTAGGGCGCTTCGGCCGCAAGGTTGGCGGCGAGCTGCGCTTCCCACCGGTCGCCGTTCTCGAGGAGCTTTGCCTTGTTATAGAACAGCTCCTCGCGGGTCTCGGTGGTGAACTCCAGGTTCGGCCCCTCGACGATCGCGTCCACCGGGCAGGCCTCCTGGCACAGACCGCAGTAGATGCACTTCGTCATGTCGATGTCGTAGCGCGTGGTGCGGCGGCTGCCGTCGTCCCGCGGTTCGGCTTCGATGGTGATGGCCAACGCCGGGCACACCGCTTCGCACAGCTTGCACGCGATGCAGCGCTCCTCGCCGTTGGGATAGCGGCGCAACGCGTGCTCGCCCCGGAAGCGCGGGCTAAGGGGCGTGCGCTCGTGCGGGTAGTTGATGGTCGCGCGCGGCTTGAACATGTAGCTGAACGTCAGGGCCATGCCCTGAACCAGTTCCGCCAGGATGAAGCGGCGCGCGGTCTTGTCGAGAAACGCCATTGTCGGTCACTCCCGGCGCGGCGCGGGCATCGGACATGCCCACACCGCGCCGCAACATGTCAGGGCAGCCAGTCGAACGCAACGAGCACGCCGGCGGTCAGCACGACCCAGACCAGCGAGAGCGGCAGGAACACCTTCCAGCCGAGCCGCATGAGCTGGTCGTAGCGGAACCTTGGAACGGTCGCGCGGACCCAGACGAACAGGAACAGGCAGAACGCGATCTTCAACGCGAACCACACCGGCCCCGGGATCCAGTTGAAGGGCGCGACGTCGAACGGCGGCAGCCAGCCCCCCAGGAACAGGATGCTGGTCATGGCGCTCATCAGGATCATGTTCGCGTATTCGCCGAGGAAGAACAGCGCGAACGCCATCGACGAATATTCGACGTTGAACCCGCCCGAAAGCTCGGACTCGCCTTCCGGCAGGTCGAAGGGCGCCCGGTTCGTCTCGGCCAGGGTCGAGATGAAGAAGACCACGAACATCGGGAACAGCGGGATGGCGAACCACACCGTCTGCTGCGCCATCACGATCTTGCTGAGGTTCAGCGAACCGACGCACAGCAGAACGGTGATGATGACGAGGCCCATCGAGACCTCATAGGACACCATCTGCGCCGCAGACCGCAGGCCGCCGAGGAACGCGTACTTCGAGTTCGACGCCCACCCGGCGATGATGATCCCGTAGACGCCCAGCGAGCTGATCGCGAACAGGTACAGGATGCCGACGTTGATGTCGGCCAGCACCATGCCGGCGTCGAACGGGATCACCGCCCAGGCCACCAGCGCCAGCAGGAACGTCAGCATCGGCGCCGCCACGAACAGCATGCGGTTCGCGCCAGCGGGGATGATGGTCTCCTTGCCCAGCAGCTTCAGGCCGTCCGCGAGCGGCTGGAAAAGGCCGAATGGGCCGACCACGTTCGGACCCTGGCGCAATTGCATCGCGCCCAGGATCTTGCGTTCGGCATAGGTCAGATAGGCCACCGCCAAAAGCAGCGGCAGGATGATCGCGACGATCTGCGCGACAATGACGATCGTCGGGAATGCGTATCCGTTCCAGAACCCCATCTTCGGACGCCCTTCCCTACTCCGCCGCCAGCTCGGCCACGGGCATGCGGCCCATCAACAACTCTTCCGTGCAACGCGCCATGGTGTTCGACGCCCGGCTGATCGGATCGGTCATGTAGTAGTTTTCGATCACCGACTTGAACGGTGCGGCATCCATTTTGCCGGACGCCCCGGTGACCGCGACCCACGGCGCCTCGACCACCGCCTCGGGCTTCGCGAACAGCGGGTTCACCTCGGCCAGCCGCCGGCGGACCTGCTGCAGCGAATCGTAGGGCAGCCGGTGGCCCAGCACCTCGGACAGCGCACGGACGATCTTCCAATCCTCGCGCGCTTCGCCCAGCGGGAACACGGCCATGCGGCCCTGCTGCGCCCGGCCTTCCAGGTTCACCCAAGTGGCGTTCTTCTCGGTGTAGGCCGCCCCCGGCAGGATGACGTCGGCGCGGTGGGCACCGCGGTCGCCGTGGTGGCCCTGGTAGATCACGAAGGCCTTGCCCAGCCGCTCCGCCGGGATCTCGTCGGCCCCCAGAAGGTAGACGACCTCGATCTCGCCCGACTCGCAGCCGTCCAGGATGCCGTGGATGTCGCGGCCGCCCTCGCCCGGCAGGAAGCCGAGTTCGAGCCCGCCGACACGTGCCGCCGCGGTGTGCAGCAGGTTGAAGCCGTTCCAGTCCTCGCGGACCATGTTGAACGTCTGCGCCACCTGCATCGCCGCCCGGTGCACGGCCAGCCCGTCCGGACGCTTCACGGCCCCCATGCCGAGGATCAGCATCGGGTTCTTGGCGTTGCGCAGCACCTCGCAGAAGGGGTGGCTGCCATCGGCCACGGCCTGCAGCGTCTCGGGTCCGGCGCCCAGGTGGGTGGCGGGATAGGTCAGATCGCGCGGCTCGCCGATGACACCGACCTTCAGGCCGCCCATCAGATAGCGCTTGCGGATGCGGGCGTTGACCAACGGCGCTTCCCAGCGCGGGAAGCTGCCGACGATCAGAATGGCGTCGGCCTGTTCGATCCGGGCGATGCCGGTGTTGAAGCGCCAAGCCGCCGGCCCGGACACATCGAAGCGGGCCCCGTCCTGACGGCAGTCGGTGTTGGCCGACCCGAGCGCGCGCATCAGGTCCTTCAGGGCGACCATCGCCTCGGCGTCGATCAGATCGCCGGCCACGGCCGCGATCTTCGACGGCGCCAAGCCTTCCAGCCGGGCGCGGACGGCGGCGAACGCCTCCTGCCAGGACGCCGGACGCAGCTTGCCGTCCACCCGCACATACGGGCGGTCGAGACGCTGGCGCTTCAGCCCGTCATAGGAATAGCGGCTCTTGTCGGCCAGCCAGTCCTCGTTGATGTCGTCGTTGGTGCGCGGCAGAACGCGCATGACCTCGGGCCCGCGGCTGTCGACGCGGATGTTCGACCCCACCGCGTCCATGACGTCGATCGTCTCGACCCGGCGCAACTCCCACGGCCGCGCGGTGTAGGCGTAGGGCTTGTGGGTCAGCGCCCCCACCGGGCAGATGTCCGCGATGTTGCCGGACAGCTCGGAGTTCAGCCCCTTCTCGATGAAGTTGGTGACCTCCATGTGCTCGCCGCGGTTCACCGCGCCCAGTTCGGGCACGCCGGCGATCTCGTCCATGAAGCGGATGCAGCGGGTGCAGTGGATGCACCGCGTCATGATCGTGTGGATCAGCGGGCCCAGGTACTTGTCGTTCACCGCGCGCTTGGCTTCGGTGTAGCGGCTCCGGTCGAAACCGTAGGCCATGGCCTGGTCCTGCAGGTCGCACTCGCCGCCCTGGTCGCAGATCGGGCAGTCGAGCGGATGGTTGATCAGCAGGAACTCCATGACGCCGCGGCGGGCCTTCTTCACGGTCTCCGTATCCGTGCGGATCACCATGCCGTCGGACGCCGGCATCGCGCAGCTCGCGATCGGCTTCGGCGCCTTCTCCATTTCCACCAGGCACATGCGGCAGTTGGCCGGCACGCTCAGCCGTTCGTGGTAGCAGAAGCGCGGAATCTCGATGCCGAGCTGCTCGGCCGCCTGCAGCACCGATGTGCCGGGCGCGACCTCGATCTCGTGTCCGTCGATAGTCAGCTTGGGCATTCAGGTCACTCCGCGGCGATCTTCGCCTGCTGGCGGTACTCGAGGATGCGACGCTCCACCTCCGGCCGGAAGTGGCGGAACAGGCCCTGGATCGGCCACGCCGCGGCATCCCCGTGGGCACAGATCGTGTGCCCTTCGATTTCCTTGGTGACGTCGAGGAGCATGTCGATCTCCTCCAGGCGCGCGCGCCCGGCGACCATCCGCTCCATGACGCGCCACATCCAGCCCGTGCCTTCGCGGCAGGGCGTGCACTGGCCGCAGCTCTCGTGCATGTAGAACTTGGCGAGACGGGCGATCGCCCGCACCACGTCCGTGGACTTGTCCATCACGATCAGCGCCGCGGTGCCGAGGCCCGACCGCGCTTCGCGCAGGCTGTCGAAGTCCATCAGCATGGTGTCGCACATCTCGCGCGGCAGCAGCGGCGTCGACGACCCGCCGGGGATCACGCACAGGAGATTGTCCCACCCGCCGCGCACGCCGCCGGCATGCTTTTCGATGAGCTCCCGCATGGGGATGCCCATCACCTCCTCCACGTTGCAGGGCGCGTTCACGTGGCCGGAGATGCAGAAGATCTTGGTGCCGCTGTTCTTCGGACGGCCCAATGCCGCGAACCAGCCCGCGCCACGGCGCAGGATGGTCGGGACCACGGCGATGGTCTCGACGTTGTTGACCGTGGTCGGACAGGAATAGAGGCCCGCCATGGCCGGGAACGGCGGCTTGTTGCGCGGCTGGCCCTTCTTGCCCTCCAGCGACTCGATCAGCGCGGTCTCCTCGCCGCAGATGTAGGCGCCGGCGCCGCGGTGCAGGTAGATGTCGATGTCGTAGCCGGAGCCGCAGGCGTTCTTGCCGATGAGGCCGGACTCGTAGGCTTCGTCGATCGCCCGCTGGACGTTCGACGCCTCGTTGTAGAATTCGCCGCGGATGTAGATGTAGCAGGCCGTCGCCCCCATTGCGTAGGAGGCGATGACGCAGCCTTCGATCAGCTTGTGCGGCTCATGGCGCAGGATGTCCCGGTCCTTGCAGGTGCCGGGCTCGCCTTCGTCGGCGTTGACCACGAGATAGGCGGGGCGGCCGTCCGGCCGCTCCTTGGGCATGAACGACCACTTCAGGCCGGTGGCAAAGCCCGCCCCTCCGCGGCCGCGCAGACCGGAGTCCTTGACGGCGTTGATGATACCGTCCCGGCCGAGCGCCAGGAGCTCCTTTGTGCCGTCCCAGTCGCCCCGGGCGCGCGCAGCCTCCAGGAACGGGCTTTCCCATCCGTAGAGGTTCGTGAAAATCCGGTCCTCGTCGCGCAGCATCTCGCCCGCCCTCAGCCCTCGGCCTTGATCACGCCCGCTTTGCGCGCGCGCTCGGTCAGTGTGGTCGGCCCCGTCGCCGGTGCGGACGTAAGGCGCCCGGTCTGCGAACCCGCGGGCGGTACCTCGCCACGGGACAGCATGTCCAGGATCTGCTCCATCCGTTCCGGCGTGAGATCCTCGAAGTAGTCGTCGCCGATCTGGACCATCGGCGCGTTCACGCACGCCCCCATGCACTCGACCTCGACCAGGGTGAACTGCCCGTCGTCGGTGGTTCCACCCATGCGGATGCCGAGCTTGCGCTCGCACGCCTTCACGATGTCGTCGGACCCGCGCAGCATGCACGGCACGTTGGTGCAGATCTGCACGAAGTGCCGTCCGACGGGCCGTTTGTTGTACATCGTGTAGAAGGTTGCAACCTCGTACACGCGGATGCGTGGCATTTCCAGCAGGTCCGCGATGTAATCCATCACGGCGCGCGACACCCAGTTGCCGTTCTGGCGCTGCGCCAGATCGAGCAACGGCATGACGGCGCTGGCCTGCCGCCCCGGCGGGTACCTGCCGATGATCCGGCGTGCCCGCTCCAGGTTCTCGGCCGTGAACTCGAATGCGCCCTGCTGGGCGCCGGCCGGCGTGGCGGCGCTCATCGGTCGATCTCCCCGAAAACGATATCCATGGAGCCGATGATCGCCACCGTGTCGGCGAGCATGTGCCCGCGCGACATGAAGTCGAGGCCCTGGAGGTGCGCAAACCCCGGTGCGCGAATCTTGCACCGGTAGGGTTTGTTGGTGCCGTCGGAAACCAGATACACGCCGAACTCGCCCTTGGGCGCCTCGGTCGCCGTATAGGTCTCGCCGGCCGGTACGTGATAGCCCTCGGTGTAGAGCTTGAAGTGGTGGATGAGCGCTTCCATCGAACGCTTCATCTCCGCCCGCGGCGGCGGCGCCACCTTGCGGTCGTTCACCTTCACCGGCCCGTCGATCTTCGCAAGCTTCTCAAGGGCTTGTCGGATGATCCGCACGGACTGGCGCATCTCCTCCATGCGGATGAGATAGCGGGCGTAGCAGTCGCCGGTCAGGCCCACCGGCACTTCGAAATCGTATTCCTCGTAGGTGTCGTAGGGCTGCGCTTTGCGCAGGTCCCACGCCACGTTGGAGGCGCGCAGCATCGGCCCGGAGAAGCCCCAATCCAGCGCCTGTTCGGTGCTGACGATGCCGATGTCGACCGTCCGCTGCTTGAAGATGCGGTTCTCGGTCAGAAGGTTGTTCAGGTCGTCCCAGAACTTCTGGAACCGCTCGGTGTATTCCCAGATGTCGTCGGCCAGACCGAGCGGCATGTCCTGGTGCACGCCACCGGGCCGGAAATAGTTGGCATGGAGCCGCGCGCCGGAAACGCGTTCGTAGAACTCCATCAACTTCTCGCGCTCCTCGAACCCCCACAGCGACGGGGTGATCGCACCGACGTCGAGCGCATAGGTGGTGATGTTGAGGAGGTGGTTGAGCAGCCGCGTGATTTCCGCGAACAGCACGCGGATGTGCTGGCCCCGCGCGGGCGGCGTGATCTTCAGAAGTTTTTCGATCGCCAGCGCATAGGTGTGCTCCATGCACATCGGCGACACGTAGTCGAGCCGGTCGAAGTACGGCAGCGACTGCAGGTACGTCTTGTACTCGATGAGCTTCTCGGTGCCCCGGTGCAGCAGGCCGATGTGCGGATCGGCCCGTTCCACCACCTCGCCGTCCATCTCCAGAACCAGGCGCAGAACGCCGTGGGCCGCGGGGTGCTGCGGCCCGAAGTTCATGGTGAACGGCTTGATCCGATTCTCGGGCGCCGTGGTGACGTTGCTGGTGGTCGCCGGCAGTGTCATCGCGTGCCCTCCGGGTTCGGCGCGCCGAACGGAATTGCGGCCTTCTCGTCACCGGGCAACATGACGTTGGTCATGCCTTCCCACGGCGATAGGAAATCGAAGTTGCGGAAATCCTGGGTCAGGCGAACCGGCTCGTACACGACCCGCTTCTGGTCCTCGTCCCAGCGCACCTCGACGAATCCGGTCAGCGGGAAGTCCTTGCGCAGCGGATGCCCTTCGAACCCGTAGTCCGTCAGGATCCGGCGCAGGTCCGGGTGGTCGCTGAAGAAAATGCCGTACAGGTCCCACGCCTCGCGCTCGAACCAGCCGGCGGTGTTCCACACCGGCGTCACCGACGGGACGGGCGTGTCCTCGTCGGTGCGCACCTTCACGCGGATGCGCTGGTTGTGCTTGAGGCTGAGCAGGTTGTAGACGACGTCGAACCGCTCCTCGCGAACCGGATAATCGGCGCCGCACAGGTCGACCAGCTGCTTGAACAGGCAGTTGGTGTCGTCGCGCAGGAACGTCATCACGCGCACGATGGCATCGCGGCGCACGACGATCGTCAGCTCGCCGAGCGTGATGTCGAGTTCGAGCAGGTTGTCCTTGAGCGCAGTGCGGACGTAGTCCGCAAGCTCCTGCAGGGGCTGGTCGTTCATGCTGGGCCCGTCAGTCCCGGATCATCCGGTTGCCGCGCTTGATCTTCTTCTGCAGCTGCAGAATGCCGTAGACCAGCGCCTCCGCCGTGGGCGGGCAACCCGGCACGTAGATGTCGACCGGAACGATCCGGTCGCAGCCGCGCACCACCGAATAGGAATAGTGATAGTAGCCGCCGCCGTTGGCGCAGCTGCCCATGGAAATGACCCAACGCGGTTCCGCCATCTGGTCGTAAACCTTGCGCAGGGCCGGCGCCATCTTGTTGGTCAGCGTGCCGGCGACGATCATGACATCCGACTGCCGCGGGCTCGGCCGCGGGAAGATGCCGAACCGGTCGAGGTCATACCGCGCCATATAGGCGTGAATCATCTCGACGGCGCAGCAGGCCAGACCAAAGGTCATCGGCCACAGCGACCCGGTCCGCGCCCAGTCCAGAAGCTTGTCGAGCTGGGCGACGACAAAGCCCTTGTCCTGGATCTCATCCGTGACTTGGCGCAGGTACGCGTCCTGTGCCGCGCCGGGAGGCAGCGGCTGCAGGGATCCGCCGCGGGCCAACGCACCCTGGGGCACCGGCGAGGCGGGGCCAACGCGCAGGGGGGTGCTTTCTACTCCCATTCCAGCGCTCCCTTCTTCCACTCGTAAACGAAACCGATGGTGAGGATCCCGAGGAAGACCATCATCGACCAGAAGCCGAACATCCCGATGTCGCCGAGGGCGACGGCCCACGGGAACAGGAACGCGACCTCGAGGTCGAAGATGATGAAGAGGATCGCCACCAGGTAGAATCGAACATCGAATTTCCGGCGGGCATCGTCGAACGGCTCGAACCCGCACTCGTAGGCCGACAGCTT
The DNA here is from genome assembly GCA_035645145.1 of Azospirillaceae bacterium. Lineage (GTDB taxonomy): Bacteria > Pseudomonadota > Alphaproteobacteria > Azospirillales > Azospirillaceae > CANGXM01. Next base: position 39,721 of record DASQNC010000018.1, read on the forward strand.
CTCGCTGTCCGGCTTCTGCGTGGCAAGCACGAACGGAAGCCCCACCGCGCCGGCGGCAATGACCACCGCGATGCCGAGGAAAATCAAGATCGGCAGATAATCTGCGACCAACGGGCTGAACATACCGCCACCTCGATTGGGTACGTCCGGCGCAAACAGGTCGGCGGTCACCCCCGGCAAAAGGAGAGTCCACCGCACGGCACCCCCGGACGGTTGGGGCGAATATAGGACACACATTCGGCTTATGAAAGCGCGAACACGCTTTTGCCGCATGCGCGAAACGTGCGCCATGCGGCTGATCTACAACATATTTTTGGGATGGGAGATTTGAGGGAAAGTGGCGCGAGTGACGGGACTTGAACCCGCGGCCTCCGGCGTGACAGGCCGGCGCTCTAACCAACTGAGCTACACCCGCTTTCCCTTTGCGAACCCTGAGCCGTTGTGGCTCCGTCCGCGTCGGTGGCTGGTGTTTATTCGACCGGCGCCGGGCTGTCAACGACCGAAAAGCATTTTTTGCATTTTTCCGGACCAGATCCGGCCGGCCCCACGTAAGCTATTGAAAACACTCGGTCCGTAATACGCGCAGCGGGGACTGGGTGACACCGCAATGCTCCCCCTGTCCCCATCAAAAGCCTCGCCCGGGCGGTTTGCGGCGGTGAATTCCCGAATCTCCGCCCACCGGCCAACCTGCTCGACCGGGATGATCAGGATCAGGTCCGCCGCGCCGGTCACATAATCCACAGGCAGCACGTGGTTTTCGGCATCGAACCAGCATCGTAGCTGCCACAGCGGTTCCGGGCGGGATGACACCCCGGCGTGGGTGACCTCCGGGCGCCAACAAGCGCCGGAAACCGCTTCCCCCCCGGCACCAAAGGTCCTCTGGAAACACGGGATGCCGCCCATCCACGGCAACTCTCGCGCCTTCACGCCCCGGGGGAAGGGGTGATTGATCTCCTAGCTCCACACCGGAGTGCACAACCGTGGCGCGTCGCTCGTGGCTTCCTTGGGTACAAATCGCTGGTGGCGACGAGAATTTTTTCAAACTATGGTGGTACCACTTTCGGAACCGAGCATCTGGCGCTTGGCATCCCTCAAGTGCCTCATCGCCCTGTCGGGATGCCCGAGGTGCGGTCGAAGCAACACCTAGCCTGCCCGGTTTTGGACGCCTTCCGTCATCACTAAGGACCGGAAATGACCACTTCGCTTACCGCCACTGCCGAAGTCCAGATCAACACCAGCACCTATGGTGCGCAGAAGATGCCGGCGGCCGCCCGCCTGGCCGACGGCGGCTTCGTCGCGGTCTGGGCCAGCAACCAGTCCGGCCAGTTCGACCTCTATTCCCAGCGCTACGACGTCAACGGCACCAAGGTCGGCGGCGAGGTCCAGATCACCAGCACCACCAGGTTCGAACAGGAGCCGGCGGTGGCCGGGCTGGCCGACGGCGGCCACATCGTCGTCTGGCGGGGGTACGTCAACGGCAGCTACCACTTGCTGGCCCAGCGCTACGACGTCAACGGCACCAAGGTCGGCGGCGAGGTCACGCTGAGCGGAACGGGTGCACACCCCACCAGCGACAGGGTCGCGGTCACCGGCCTGGCCGACGGCGGCTACGCCGTCGCCTTCGAGGCCAGCGTCGACTTCTTCAACAGCGTCGCCACCCAGCGCTTCACCGCCGACGGCACCGCGGTGGGCGCGCCGGAACTGATCAACATCCAAACCTTCGATGGGACCGTCCCCTTGATCACCAAGCTGGCCGACGGTGGCTGGGTGGTGGCCTGGGACGGCTACAGCAGCGCCTGGGATGGCGACAGCAGCGGCGGGAGCCGAGGCGGCTGGGGCCAGCGCTTCGACGCCGCCGGAGCCAAGGTGGGGGACGAGTTCCAAATCAACTCCAGCGTCGACGAGCTCGACCCAAACGGGAGCTCGGCGGTGGCGGCCCTGGAGGACGGCGGCTTCGTCGCGGTCTGGCGCGCCTGGATGGAGGGCGGCACCTCCGGCGTCTATGCCCAGCGCTTCGACGCCGCCGGGGCCAAGGTCGGGACCGAGTTCCGGGTCGATACGCCCGAACCGGGCAACGCGAGCCAGCCCCACGTCGTCGGCCTAGCCGGCGGCGGCTTCGCGGTGGCCTGGCAGTCCTATCAACAGGACGGCGGCTACGATGTCCACGCCCAGCGCTTCGACGCCGCCGGGGCGCGGGTCGGCTCCGAGTTCCGCCTCAACGACGTCACCACCGGCCACCAGTCCGACGTCGTGCTGGTGAACCGCCCCGACGGCGGCTTCACCGCGGTGTGGACCTCCAACGACCAGACCCGCGACCCCAGCGGGGACGGCGTCTTCGCCCGCACCTTCACGGCGCCGCCGGTCTTCATCGAGACCATCGGCACCCCGGATAACGACACCCTGGCCGGTACGGCGGCCCGCGAAGCGATCCGCGGCCTGGCCGGTCACGACACGCTGTTGGGCGGCGGCGGCGACGACCTCCTCGACGGCGCCGCCGGCGCCGACACGCTGGATGGCGGCGCCGGCGCCGATCTGCTGATTGGCGGCACCGAGGCCGACCGCTTCGTGTTCACCGCCAGCGGCAGCGGCAACGACACCGTCGCCGACTTCCGGACCGGCGACCTGCTGGTGGTGGGGCGGGCGATCAACGGCCAGAGCTTCGCCAGCGCCGACGATGTCCTGGCGCGGGCGCAGGTGGTGAACGGCAGCACCGTCGTCGACCTGGGCGGCGGCCATACCGTCGTGCTCACCGGCATCGTCAACCTGACGGCGGCCGACATCGCGCTG
>DASQNC010000019.1 GCA_035645145.1 Azospirillaceae bacterium
TCCATGCCCTTGCGGAAGTCGACCGGCTGTGCCGCCAAGAGGATCCGCACCCCGGGCGGGACCGCGATCACGCCAGGCCCCGCACCACCTCGAGCACCCGGCGCAGCGCCGGACCATCCACGTCGGCCCCGACCCGCACCACGACTGGCCCGAGCGCGATCTCCATCCGGCCTATAGGCTCGGCAGGGGCAGTGCCGTCCTCCGCGATCACCACCGGCACGAACGCGGGAGCCTCCCGTGCCGTCGGTGCCGCGAGCCGCTGGCGCCAGACGAAGAGTTGGCTCGCGTGCAGCCCGTAGCGCCGCGCCACCGCCGAGACCGTGGTGGTCGGATCGAGGCTCTCGGCCACGATCCAGGCCTTCTCCTCCTCGGTCCAGCGACGCCGCCGGCCGACGCCGGTGATCACCTCCACCCGACGGAAGCTGTCGGCCTTCGTACTAGTCGTAGCACTATGATTACGCATAGAAGCAGGCCCGCTCCCATCATCCCGGGCCCTTCATCCTCGTCGCTGTCAGCTCGCTCGCAAGGTGCCCGGCAGACGCTTGCAATTACCCACAAGTGGCCTCTGCGATGGCAGCACCGAGCTTGATGTCCATAAGGCGGGACCATCCACGCCACATCACGGTGTTACCGGGTGGCGGATCGGAGGCGCGGGCGAGGTAGCCACCGAGCCGGGCGATCTGGGTCAGGTAGCTGGAGAGCGTTGTCGGCGGCGAGCGGTTGCCTGGGCGGCCGGCCATCCGGTCGAGCAGATGCACCTCGCCTTTGGTCAAGGCGAGCCGGGGCGAGGCATCTGGGGCGGCGCGGTTGACCATGGTCAGCCAGAACAGTCGCCAGCTCAGGATGCAGAACAGCGCCAGCAGGTTGACGAGGCGCTCGGCGGTCCGCAGCCTCGCCTCCTCAGCCCGGCAGCCGGATTTCAGGATCTTGTGGAACAGCTCGATCTGCCAGCGCCGGGCATACCAGCCAAGCTTCTCGATGGCCTCCTCGGGCGAACGGACCGGCAGGTCGGTGATGAGCTTCCAGTCGATGGCCGCCCGGCCTTCCGGGTTGCAGCGCTCCTGGGCATGGATCACGGTCAGGTCGAGCGCGGGATAGCGCTTCTGCTTGCCGATCGGCGGCCGCACATGGATGCGCCGGTAGCGAAGCTCGACGCTGGCCTGGCTGGTCTTGCCATCCTCCCCGGCGACCTCGACCCGGTGCAGGCCTTGGACTGCGACCTCCCCCATCTCGTCGGCGATCGTGTGCCGGGCATCGCCGGCCAGGCGATCGACGCAGGTGCGCACGAGGAAGTGGGTGCCCGCGGCCTGCGCTGCGCAGAAGAACTCGTAGATGTCGTTCTCGCGATCGCCGATGTGGACCAGCCGCGCCGGGTCGCCGAGGAGTGCTGTGGCCTGGCGCATGTTCTCCAGCCAGCGGATGCTCTCCTTGGCCTCGATCGGCACGCGGGTCGGGTTGACCTGGCGCTTGAGCGCGTTCGTTCCCTTGAACTTGGCCCGTGTCCAGAACTTGATCGCCGCCAGCCCCAGCGGCAGCCCCTCTGTCGTCACAGCCAGGCTGGCGTGCATCAGCAGCCCGCAGACGGTGTGCATCCTGAGCCGGCCATTGGCTCCCCGCCGGCTCGGGGCTGTCGTGAGCACGCCGATCCGCTCGGGTCGCGCACGCTGGTAGGAGAACTCGGTCGTGTCCTGCAGGACCAGGATCAGCCCGTCGGCGGCCGTGACGCGGTTACGCGTCGAGCGGAAATGGCCGGCGAGGATCTCGGCCTCGCTGACCGCCTCGTTCGACAAGAAGCGATAGGCGGCCTTGGTGTTGGCCCAGTCCTGACATGCCAAGGGGAGGGGCGCACCAACCGCGCCTGCCATCTGCACGAGGAGCTTGCGCAGCCGCCGGCCCAGCCGTTCATCCTTGAACGTCGAGCCAGCGAGTTCCTGGTCTACCCAGGAGGTGGCATCCCAGCCGGAACGATCCATCGAGCACCTGGTCCGTACGTGTCGGTGCTCGACAATGCCCCACCGCCGCTTCGTTCAGCACAACCCACGCCTGCACCCCGCAGATGTGGGTAATTGCAAGTGTCTGATGGCCACCTTGCAGGCCAGCGAAGGACGGCGCGAATGACAGGCCTGAGGCGATAAGATCAGGCTTTCGTGCGCACGAGCAGGTCGACCCGCGGTGTGAGTTTGCAGCCTGACGCCCCGCCTCGTGTGAGATAACATCGCGTCGTCGGAAGCGTCCCCGAGGGCCGTGCCATGGCCGCTCCCCGTGTCGACCGCCGGCTCGCCGCCGTGCTCGCGGCGGATGTGGTTGGTTATTCGCGTCTGATGGGCCGCGACGAACAGGGCACCCTCGAGCGCCTCAAGGCCCACCGCAAGGAGCTCATCGAGCCACTCGTCGCCGAGCACGGCGGGCGCATCGTCAAGCTGATGGGCGACGGCGCGCTGTGCGAGTTCGGCAGCGCCGTCGACGCCGTGCGCTGCGCGGTCTTGCTCCAGCAG
>DASQNC010000020.1 GCA_035645145.1 Azospirillaceae bacterium
TGCTCCTTAGAAAGGAGGTGATCCAGCCGCACCTTCCGGTACGGCTACCTTGTTACGACTTCGTCCCAATCGCCAGTCCCACCTTCGACGGCTCCCCCCCACAAGGGGTTGGGCCACCGGCTTCGGGTGTTACCGACTTTCGTGACGTGACGGGCGGTGTGTACAAGGCCCGGGAACATATTCACCGCAGCGTTGCTGATCTGCGATTACTAGCGACTCCGACTTCACGGGGTCGAGTTGCAGACCCCGATCCGAACTGAGACCAGCTTTTTGGGATTCGCTCCACCTTACGGTCTCGCAGCCCTTTGTACTGGCCATTGTAGCATGCGTGAAGCCCAAGACATAAGGGGCATGATGATTTGACGTCATCCCCACCTTCCTCCGAGTTGACCCCGGCAGTCTCCCATGAGTCCCCGGCACGACCCGCTGGCAACATGGAACGAGGGTTGCGCTCGTTGCGGGACTTAACCCAACATCTCACGACACGAGCTGACGACAACCATGCACCACCTGTGAACAGTCCCTTGCGGACCCGACATCTCTGCCGGATTACTGCCCATGTCAAGCCTTGGTAAGGTTCTTCGCGTTGCATCGAATTAATCCGCATGCTCCGCCGCTTGTGCGGGCCCCCGTCAATTCCTTTGAGTTTTAGCCTTGCGGCCGTACTCCCCAGGCGGGGCACTTAATGCGTTAGCTACGGCGCGGAAAACGTGGAATGTCCCCCACACCTAGTGCCCAACGTTTACGGCATGGACTACCAGGGTATCTAATCCTGTTCGCTCCCCATGCTTTCGCTCCTCAGCGTCAGTTACAGCCCAGAGACCTGCCTTCGCCATCGGTGTTCCTCCTGATATCTGCGCATTTCACCGCTACACCAGGAATTCCGATCTCCCCTACCGAACTCTAGCCTGCCCGTATCGAATGCAGACCCGGGGTTAAGCCCCGGGCTTTCACATCCGACGTGACAAGCCGCCTACGAGCTCTTTACGCCCAATAATTCCGGACAACGCTTGCGCCCTACGTATTACCGCGGCTGCTGGCACGTAGTTAGCCGGCGCTTCTTCTGCAGGTACCGTCACTTTCGCTTCTTCCCTGCTGAAAGAGGTTTACAACCCGAAGGCCGTCATCCCTCACGCGGCGTCGCTGCATCAGGCTTTCGCCCATTGTGCAATATTCCCCACTGCTGCCTCCCGTAGGAGTCTGGGCCGTGTCTCAGTCCCAGTGTGGCCGGTCGCCCTCTCAGGCCGGCTACCCGTCGTCGCCTTGGTAGGCCATCACCCCACCAACAAGCTGATAGGCCGCGAGCCCATCCCCAACCAAAATTCTTTCCACACACCCAGATGCCCAGGCATGTCGTATCCGGTATTAGCTCCGGTTTCCCGAAGTTATCCCAGAGTCAGGGGCAGGTTGCTCACGTGTTACTCACCCGTTCGCCACTGATCCCCCCCGAAGGGGTTCACCGTTCGACTTGCATGTGTTAAGCACGCCGCCAGCGTTCGTCCTGAGCCAGGATCAAACTCTCCGTTGATGAACAACACCACACCCCACGACACCCACCCCCCAAAGGAAGCAGACACCGCACACGAGCATGGCAAATCCAAACGAAGACCAGACACCACCCGAAGATGGCATCCCGATCAAGGCTGATAAAATACGCCCCCCTCCCACTGACAGAAAGAAGGACGCACTACCAACACCAACACAACGCCGAGAACAACACCAGACACACCCAACCCCCCAAAGAAGGCCAGACACACCCAGCACCACCCTCGACACAATTGGCATCGAAATATGGCACGCTGTTGAGTTCTCAAAGAACAGACGCACACCGCAGCCCAACCTTTCGGCGGGCTTCCGGGGCTTGTGACTCCATCTTACATGCTTCCGGACCCTGCTCCGTTCACCCTTCGGACGGGGCAACGACTCGGGTCCGGCGCCACGTCCCGGCTCGGCCCCGGCTGGTAGCCGTTGCCTCGTCGTGGTCCGTGGGTCTGTCGGCGGGACCGGCCACCTCGCGGTGTCCGTTCCTCCTGCCGTGCGACCTGTTGAACATTAGACATCGGGCGCGGGCTCGTCAAATCGGGCGGACGACCGGACGAGCGAGCCGCCGCCCTCAGCGCCTGGGCTGGGCTGCGGCGCCCCGTCCATGCAGGTCAGGGTCGCTCTGCGCCGACCTCCACCGCCGCGAGGGACCGCCGTCCACGACGAAGGACGGCCCACCTGCCGTGCAGCAGGTCCTCCGGCGTCACGGCGGACTCGTGCGAGTCCACCTTGCGGTTGTTGAGGTACGCCCCGCCGTCGGCGATGGCGCGGCGGGCGGCGGCCTTGCCGGCGACCAGCCCGGTGGCGGCGAGCAGGTCGACCACGAGGTGGTCACCTGCCGGTACGCGCGCCGACGGCAGCTCCGCCACCGCGTCCGCGAAGGTGCCGGCGTCCAGGTCCTCGAGCCGCCCCCGCCCGAACAGCGCCTGGCTGGCCTCCTCGACGCGGCGGGTGGCGTCCGCCCCGTGCACCAGCGTGGTGACGTCGGCGGCCAGCGTGCGCTGCGCCTGCCGGGCGGCCGGCTGGTCGGCGACGAGCTCCTCCAGGGAGGCGATCTCGTCGCGGTCCCGGAACGTGAAGTAGCGGAGGTAGTCCCCGACCTTGACATCCTCGGCGTTGAGCCAGAACTGGTAGAACGCGTAGGGCGAGGTCATGCCGGCGTCGAGCCACACCGTGCCGGTCCCGGTCTTGCCGAACTTGGTGCCGTCGGCCTTGGTGACGAGCGGTGTCGAGAAGGCGTGCAGGCTGCGGCCCTCGACCCGGTGCACCAGGTCCAGGCCGGCGGTGAGATTGCCCCACTGGTCGCTGCCGC
>DASQNC010000021.1 GCA_035645145.1 Azospirillaceae bacterium
TTTTTGGCGCCGTGCGCGGCGGTAAGCGCGCGCGGCGGACGCTTGGACACGGTTGCGCAGTCGTCTTGGAAGGGGCCGCCCGGCCCCCGCGCCGCCCGGACCCCCTTGGGGTCCGGGCGGTCGCGCGTGCCCGCCCCCCCCCGCACGCCGGCCGGGGCGGGCGGACGGGGAGGGCGGCGGCGCCCGCTCAGTCCGGGGCCGGCTGCCGGACCGTTGAGGCGGCCGGGATGACCGGATCCGTTTCCGTGGCATTTGCCCGTGACGTGTCCGCGCACCAGGACCCGCGCCGCCCGCCCTGGTAGGGGCGGGCTAGCCCATCGCCGCGGGCGAGCATCATCGACGCGATATCCTGTCCGTCCACGAAAACCCGCGCGCCGACGCGGCCCGGATATTTGTCCCGCCGGATGCGATCCATGGTGACCCGCCCCGCGGCAAGGAGTCCGCGCAACGCGTCCCGCGCGGCCACGGCACCCGCTTGCTCGGCGGCACACCGCGCCCGGATCTCGGGCGTGTCGAAGCCGGCGATCCGCACGTTCACCAACCCGTGTCCGGGGACCTGCGCGCGAAACGTGTCGCCGTCGTAATTGCCCAGAACTTCGATTTCGATCGGCGGAACGCCAGCCGGTGGCGTTCCGGCCGATGCCCATGCCGGCGCAGGATATCCCCACGCGGCCGCGAAGGCGGTCGCACCTATGAGGACGATCGTATGCAGTCGTGGTTCACGCACACAGGATAGTGCGGATCCGGGCTGTTGGCCACGGGGCAACGCCGGGATGCGGTGCCGGATACCTTCCAAGCACAGGTGGCGGGGAACTGTGCCTTACCGCCGATGTTGGGTTCAGGTGCGCCAACCCCGCTCAACCGGGGGCCTGCGCCCTGTTACGGGGTGGGCTTCAACCACTTTTGGCTAGGAGTAGACGCCATGGGCTTTTTCACGAAATCAATCCAAACCCTGGATGATCTTTTCGTCCACACGCTCCAGGACATCTACTACGCCGAGAACCAGATCGCGAAATCGCTGCCGCTGATGATGAGCAAGGCCGGTGATCCGCAGCTCAAGCAGGCATTCCAGACCCACCTGACCGAAACACAGAACCAGATCAAACGCCTGGAGCAGGTGTTCAAGATGCATGGGCAGGAGGTCAAGGGAACGAGCTGCCCGGCGATCGATGGGATCGTGGAAGAGGCGAACGAGATCATGGGCGATGTGAAGGATCCGCAGGTTCTCGACGCCGCTCTGCTGGCGTCCGCCCAAGCTGTTGAGCACTACGAAATCACCCGGTACGGGACGCTGGTCGCATGGGCCAAGCAATTGGGGCGGGAGGACTGCGCGTCCCTCCTGCACCAAAACCTGGAAGAAGAGAAGGCGACCGACGAGAAGCTGACCGTACTTGCCAAATCAAACCTGAACCGTAAGGCGGCCTGACGCGGGTCGGCCATGCCGGTGCCCTGTCGCGACGAAGCAGGGCGCCGGCCATGACCGCGCAGGGTGGCGTTTGGTCCAAGGCGATCAAACCGATTTTCGGATGCAAACCATCTCCCCATGGTCAACCACGCCCTTAGGAGACCTTGGCAATTCCCGACGGCAGGCGGGTGAGCCATGCCGGAGGATGCTCAGCGGATCGAGACAGGCCAGGACTCACCGTCCAAGCCGGATGGGTCCGAGCCGCAGGGGGAGGGGGTCGCCCCCTCCGGCCGATCAGGTGGCTGCGGCAACCAAGACGCGCGACGTCGCCAAGCCGTCCGCCTCGATCTTCTGGCCGGCCTCGCCGAAAGCCTCTTGTCAAATCCCGATCCCGACGCCGCCCTCCTGCGTCTGTGCCATGCGGCCCAGAGTGAACTCGGCGTCGACATCTGCCTGAGCCACGTCATCGACGGGCCGCCGGAGGATCCCCGGCAGCCGCGGACGCCGAGGCTGACTTTCGCTTTCGGTGTTCCCCCAGGGGATTCGGTTTGCTGCCCAGCCAATCCGTATGGAAATGCCGAACTTGGCCACCGGGCGGTGTCCGCCGACTGGCTGCGGGCAGTGGGGGGCCGCGCCTGCGTCGGTGTGCCTATCCATTCCAGAGGGCGGCTAGCGGGTTTGCTCTCCTTCGGCTCGCGGGGACGGGACGCCTTCGATCCCGACGATATCGCGTTCTTCTCGGCCGTCGCCCACCAGATCGCAGGCGTGCGGGAACGGTTGCGGGTTGAAGCCGCCTTGCGGGCGAGCGAGGACCATTACCGCCACATGGTCGACCTGAATCCCCAGACGCCCTGGACGGCGTCGCCCGACGGCTCGGTCCTGGAAGTCAGCGAACGTTGGCTGCGCTTGACCGGCATCACCCTCTCCGAAGCACTGGGCGAAGGTTGGCAGAAGCTGCACCATCCCGACGACCTGCAGAGGGCGCAGGTGGCATGGCGCCGGTCGCTGGAAACGGGCGAACCCTACGACGTGGAGCGGCGCACCCGAATGGCGGACGGTTCGTTCCGGTGGATGCGGTCGCGGGCGTTTCCCCGCCGCGATGCCGAGGGGCGGATCGTGCGGTGGTATGGGACGGTCGAGGACATCGACGACCGGAAGAAGGCCGAGCTCTCATTGAAAGCGGCGACGGCGGAGGCCGAGGCGGCCCGGCGCGAGGCCGAGGCAGCCAGCCGTGCCAAGTCCAGGTTCCTGGCCTCGGCGAGCCACGATCTGCGCCAACCCGTGCAGTCCCTGTTCATGTTCGCCGGGGCACTCGCGGCGGGCGATCTCGGCTCACGCGAACGGGCACAGGTCGCCGAAATCGTGCGGTCCCTCGGCGCGTTGAAGGATCTCCTCGATGCGTTGCTCGACATGTCGAGGCTGGATGCGGGGGTCGTGGAACCCCGGTTCCGGACCGTCCCCATCCAGGATGTTTTTTCCAAGCTCCAGGCCGGGGTTGCCGCACGGGCGGAGCGCAGGCGTCTGGGCTTCCGTATGGTGCCGTGCGACGCAACCGTGCGGACCGACCCCGTTCTGTTCATCCGCATGCTGGGCAACCTGCTGGACAATGCCCTGCGCTTCACCGAGCGCGGACGGATCCTGGTGGCGTGCCGGCGGCGGGGTGAGCATCTCGCCGTCCAGGTGTGGGACACCGGTCTGGGTATGCCCGAGGGGCGGCTGGAGGAGGTCTTCGAGGAATTCGTCCAACTCGACAACCCGCACCGGGATCGCTCGCAAGGGTTGGGGTTGGGATTGGCGATCGTGCGGCGCCTGTGCGACCTGTTGGGCCACCGGATCACCGTGCGGTCCGTCCAGGGCCGCGGATCCGTGTTCGAGATCCAACTCCCGCTGGCTTCGCCTGCGGACACGCCGGCACCCCCGCCACCCGTGGCCCCGCTCAAAGGACCGTGCGGCCGGATCCTGGCGATCGACGACGAGGTGATCGTCCTGATGGGGCTGCAGGCCATGCTCGAGACTTGGGGCCATCACGTCGTCCCCGCCCACTCGGGATCGGAAGCCGTGCGTCTGTTGACCGCTTCCGGTGCCCGCCCCGATCTGGTGCTCGCGGATTACCGTCTTCTCAATGGCGAGACGGGGCCGGATGCGGTCTCGCTCGTCCGCCGTCATTTGGGCTTCGAGGTCCCGGCCCTGCTGCTGACCGGCGACACCAGCACCGAGGTGCAGGCCGGTGCGCACCGCATCGGAGCCGGCCTTCTTCACAAACCCGTCCTCCCGCGGGAGCTGCAGGGGGCAATCCGATCCCTGCTCGTCGGCAAACCCGCATAACGGGTTGCTGACGGCTTGGAAGCGTCCGCCCCCGGCCGCTCCGGTGGAACCTATTCGTCCTTCCAGCCGCGCAGATAGCCGTCGGCGACGCGGATGCCCTGCAGCGCCTCCGGGGACGCGTAGGTGTCGTGGAGCCGGCTGAACAGGCGCTTGGCCTGGGCGTACTGCCCGACCTTGACCAGCGTCCAACCCTCCATCAGGGCCAGGCTGCCGGCCGCGGGATCTTCGCGGCGGATCTCGCGGATCATGGCCAGCGCGCGGGTGTAGTCGCCACGATCGTAGGCGTCGAGCGCACGCTGGGTTGTGACCGCGGATGCGACACCGCGCGCCTGGTCGGCCGGAACCCGGTGGCGGCGCACAATCTCGTCGGCCTCGTCCACCAGTCCGCGTTCGACCAGGACCGTGGCGAGCCCCAATGCCGCCTCCACCTGCTTGGTCGGGTCCGTCGTCCCGGCGAGGGCGGCGCGGAACGCGGCCTCGGCTTCCGTCGGCCGTTGCAAACGTTGCAGCGCCCAGCCCCGCACCATCAGATCGCCGGGCGTGGTCCGGCGACCGGGCGCGGGATCGGTCAACCGCACGGCCTCGGCCAGGTTGCCGGCCTCCAATGCCCGCCCGGCACCCGACGAGCCGCCGCGCAGGAGGTCGGCCAGGGCCGGCGCGCGCGCCCCCCATTCCTGCGCAACGCGGCGGGCGCCGGCCTCGTCGCCCTGCTTTTGCAGCGTGAACGCCAGACCCTCGGCGGCCTTCGGTGTTCGCCGCCAGGACAGGGCACGCTCGAACCACTCCTTCGCCTCGTTCAGCCGTCCGGCATTGTGGTGGTGCCATCCCAGTGCGATCGCCCCGTCCGCATGCCGCAGACGCGATGTCTCGGCTTCGATCTGCGCCAAGGCTTCGGGCGTCGCACGGGCAAGCCCGCGCAGGGCCTCCCCGTATTTGGCCCGCTCGCGGCTTTCGGGCGTCTCCTCGGCCCGGCCGTCGCCCTTCCAGTCGCGGACAATCTGCGCAAAGCGGACCGACTGGGCCTCGGTGCGCGTGCGGGCTTCCTCCTTGGCGAACAGGGGGGCGATCCGCCGGTCGTCCCGGTTCGCCAGGGCCTTCTGCAAGGTCGAGAGACGAAGGTCGGCATCGCAACCGTCCATGAGGCGGCCGTAAAGGGCATAGGCCCCCGGGCGATCACCGGTCCGGAACATCGCGTCCGCCGCCATCCACGCGGCTTCGATGTCGCCACACCCGAAATGGTCGGGTTCGGCACGGTAGGCTTCGACGATGGCGTTCCACCGCCCACCGTCCTCCGCCGTCTTGAGATTGGCCCGAAGCTCGGCCGAACGCAGCAGGCGCAAAAGCTCCGCAGGGGGCTGCCACCCCGGGTGCAATTGGGACAGGATCCGGATCTCCTCGCGCACCTGCCCGTGGGCGCCACGCTCCAGGGCGGCCCAAAGGCCCCGCTCGTCCACCGCCGGTGTGCCTGGCGCCGCCCCGCCGAACAGGTCGCGCGGCGGCTCCCAGCCGGGATGCCGTTGCCGCAGACGGCGGATTTCGGCATCCACCCGGGCATAGTCGTTGCGGGATGCGAAGTGGCGCAGGGCCGTTTCGTCCACCATCGGGCGGCCCGCCCCCGGTGCCCCTCCGGGCGATCGTGGGCCGGCGTCGGTGTCGCGAAGCACCCGGACATCGACATCGGTGCGCAGGGCGCGCCCGTCCGCCGCCGCCGTCCGTTGCTGGGCCGCGGCTCCGGTCCAGGCGGCAAGCGCGATGCCGGTGGCCAGGGCAAGGGCCGGCAGGCGCGGGGAGCGGGTGTGGTTTCGGGTCTGGGCGGTCATGGCGACATCCCTTCGAGGAGTGCGATCCTGGCGAGAAGCAGCAGACTGGCGGCGTAGTAGTCGTCCTGCGGGCTCGGGCGGGGCATCATGGCGCCGGCGGTGCCGCCGGCATCGGCGCCCCCGGTGCCGAACCGGACAAGCACGCTGATCGCCCGCCCGCCCGAGAAGAGACCGTAGTCGGCCAGGGCATCGGTGGTCAGGTCGACGGTCGCCGGGATGTAGGGGGCGCCGTCGAAACGGCTCCAGAACTCGGCGAAGGGGCGCAGATCCTCGGGGGTCCCGGCGCGGCCCCAGACCAGGTTCAACGGCACGCGGACCGCGTTGTAGCCGAACACCGCCGGCCCGAAGCCCCGGGCCGGCACGGTCCTTTCACCCAACAGCAGCCAATCGGGCGGCAACCTCCACGCGCCGAACCTGGCCTGGCGCACCAGCTCGACGCCGGTCCGGACCAGATCCGCCCACGGACCGCCGGGATCCACGGCCGCGAACTCGTTGAAGGCGGGAAAAAGCCAATAGGACAGGTTGACGACAATGCTGCCATCGTCCCGGCGGAATCCCTCCGGTCCGGGAAGCAGCACGGGACCGCGTACGCCCGGGGCGGGGCTGTCGACGACCAGCCGCCGCCGGACATCGGCCAGGATCGCGCGCGCCGCGTCGCCGTAGCCGGCACCGCTCCACCGGCGCTCGCCCCGCAGCAGCGCCCAGGCGATCAGAAGGTCCCCGTCGGACGCGCTGTTGCGGTCCGCCACCCGCCCCTGGCCGCCAGCCGCCGGTTCCCACTTCCAGGCGAACAGGGCATCCCCGCGCACCTGCAACGCCTGGCGGGTCCAGCGCCACAGCAGGTCGAACGTCGGCCGGTCCTCGAACGCGGCGGCCAGCAGCATGCCGTAGCCCTGGCCCTCGCTATGGCTGATCCCCTTGTTGCCGGTATCGACGACGCGGCCTTCGGGCAGGACGAACCGCGACCGGTAGGTCAGCCATTCCGCCGGGTCCAGCGGGCCGGCCACGGTTCCCCGCGGTACCAGAACCGCCACCATGACGGCAACCAGAACGCCCCACCGTCTCATCGCCGTCCCCCGACCGCCAGGGCCAGCCATGTGGCCCCGGCGAAGACAACCACGACGACCAGCGAGGCGACCAGCCAAAGGCCGGGATTCAGCGCGAACATGCTGTTCACATAGAGGCGGATCTGCCGTGGATCGTCGGCCAGGGGGGCTGTCCGGAACGTTGGCGACACGGCCGCCGTCCGAAGATCGATGCCCATCGGCTGCCAGCTCGCCAAGTCGCCGGTCAAGCGGTCCCACAGGGCGGGCGCCACCAGTGCACGAACCCCTTCCGCCAGTTGGGCGGGCTCCGCCGCGGCCACGAGCGTGACCGTCCGGCGGGGGCGGAACGGCGATTCGAAGGCCGCAAGGGCAAGGGGCGGCTCCGGCCCGTCGGCGGCGATCGGGCGTTCGCGGTCGCGGACCCTGCCGTGCAGCAGCCGAACGGCCGCATCCACGGTGCCTTCGATCCGGTGGCCGAACGCTTCGAGCGTACCCAGCATTCCGCCCTGGCCGAATCCGATCCGCACGGCCGCCGCGTCTTGGCCCATCAGCGAGGCGGTCAGAAGGCGGGGCTCGATCCGCGCTCCGCCGGAGTTGGCGAGCTGCCGGTCGAGGGCGGCGACCTGGATTGCCCGCAGCGCGTCCGGCCCGGCGGCCAAGGGGCCGGCCTCCAGGCTGCGGAACGTGCCGACGGCCAGGACGTTGTGCGGGGTTGCCGACCAGCCCACGGCCGCATCGAAGTCCAGCAGGGGGCGGCGCGCCGCCTGCGCCATGCGTGCCACCAGATTCCATGCCGCGGACAGCGTGTCGGGATCGGCCTCACCGATCCGCAGGCTGAATTGGCCGTGGGTGTAGGGGAAACCGGACGACCCGAACAGCCTCAGGTCCGGCTGGTGCGCCACGCGCGCCGCCTCGGGCAGGTGCAGGCGGCTTTCGGCAAAGATGCCCACGGATCCGCCGGTGCCGACCGGCTGCACCGAACAGCCGTCCACCCCGGCGCGTTGTCCGCCGGTCAGCGGTTCGAACACCAGGCGGTTCATGCCGGGGCGCAGCCGGTTGACGGGGATGTCCACGGGAAGGTCACGCACGACCGCGCCTTCGGGATTGTCGAGCGGCACGACGCCGACGTAATCGTCGTTGATGCGGATGTTGAGCACGGAGTCCCGGGCCAACCCGGGGCCGTAGGCAAAGCTCAGGTGCAGCCTGGCCTTGCGGTTGTCGGCGGCGAACATGTCGTGGGGCAACGGCAGTTCGACCGTCGTGCTGGCCTCCGATCCGTTGCCGGCGGTGCCCGTGGTGACACGCAGATCGGCGAGGGCGTAGGTCCGTCCGGGTTCCAGGGCCGCCGCCGGATTGCCGCCGGGGCCGGGGCCGGACGCGGCCATCCAAGCCTGCGCCGGGAGCTGGGTGCCGGGATCGGCGAAGGTGGCGGCGGCGCCCACGACTTCATCCTCGGTGCGCCCGGCGACCAGCAGCACGGCAAAATCCGGGTTCGCATCCTGCGGATAGATCCCCAGGAACGGTCCCTCGATCCGCGCCAGGACCTCGTGGGAGACAAGCCCTTCGAGTTGGCTCCTGGTCCCGATCAGCACCGCATGTCCGGTTCCGGTCTGGTCGGCGCCGAGCCCCGGGAAGCGCCGGTTCCCCCCGGCGAGGCCGGATGCGGCCGGGCTCTTCGCGGTCCCGCGCACCGGGACGTTCCGCATCGACGGCGGCTGGTCGCCCATGCGCAGTGCGAAGCCCTGCGCCACCAGCGCCCCGGCGGCGATGGCGGCCGGCCCGTCCGTCCGGCCGGCGGTCAGCACCGGAAGTGCCGCCCTGGACATCAGGAACCCCGCCGCATCGCGCAGATCGGCCAGGGTCGGCGGGACGTCGGCGCGTGCGGTTTCGAGGATCAGGAAGGAATTCGACGGGTCCAGGCTGGTCCAAAGCTCACCTGCCCAGCGGGCGTCGCAACCGCGGCGATGGTCCTGGCGGGCCAGCAGCGACAGACGGTTCGTCCCCTGGCGCAGGATGGCCGGCGGCAGGTCCATCTCGGCCCGGACCGCACCGGCCTGGCCGTCCAGGGGCAGTTCGGCCAAGCCGCTGTCGTTCAGATAGGTCCACAAGCGCGACGTGCCGGGCACCAGCGTGTCGGCGCTGTTGTAGGCGAGCCGCAACGTGGCCCGGCGGACCTCGGTCCCGGCCGGCAGCGTCAACGCGAACCGGAGTTCGCCACGCTGGCCGCGCAACACAAGCGGTCCGCCGTCCACAGAGGCCGTGGCGAGCGGCACGGCACGGGTTTCGGTCCGCACCGCGGGTTCCGGCCGCCCCGTCCGTGCATCCGTCCGCGCATCCGGCGCTGCGACCTCCGGTTTGGCCTGGGCCGGCCCCTGGACCGGTGAAGGCCGGGTCTGCGCGACCGCCCGGTCGCCGAGGGCGGCGGCCGTGAACGGCACGGTGGCGAGCAATGTGGCGACGAACAGCCGGCGCCGGGGCCGTCGATCGTGAAGGCGCATCGCGTTCATGGTCGTCAGTTCCGGGGCAGGCGAAGGAGTTGCGCGGCTTCCGGGGTCTTGCGCGCCGGGAGGGCGTCGCCACCCAGCTCCCCGCGTGCCATGGCGGCCAGCAGCGCCGCATTCCGGCACAGGCCCATCCAGACCAGCGAAAGGTAGGCGCCCACGATCGTGCGGCGGCCCTGCCGTTGGTTGCGGAACGCCTCCCAGGTGCCGGAGTCGCCGTAGCACAGTCGAACGATGTCCGCCTCCTCCTCGGGCGTGTCCGGGACGAAGCGGAAGCGCAGGCGGGAGCGTCCGCGGACGAGGTCGTGCTCGTCCACCATGACCTGGAGCGGGCGGAGCGCCTCGACCCCCGGCAGTGCCGCCTGGACGACCGCGTTGCCCAGCGTGGGCTCGAAGCCCGCCACCGTATCCCCCGTGAGTTCCAGGACGCCACCCTCCGGCGTGGCCTCGACCAGGACGGCGGCGGCCCCGCCGTGCAGGGTCAGAAGGTTCACGGGCTTGCTGCGGCGGACCGTCATGATGCTCTTGCCCACCGACCGCTCGAACATCACGCCGGTCGCGGCGATGACGAGGCCGATGTTGACGATGTTCCAGGCCAGCACGATCACCAGATGCTCGCGCTCCAGCGGAAAGGCGTACCAACGGTAGGCGCCGATCAGGCTGGCGCCCAACAGCAGCAGCAGGATCAGGTAGAACGGAGTGGCGAGCTGCGAGACGAAGTCCCGGGTGACGCTTTCGGCCTTGGGCGTCACCTTGAATTCGGGTTTGCGCGGGTGGAGGACGACATCCACCAGGGCGCGCGCCGTGAACATGGATTGAAGCAGTTCGTACAGGTCCGAAAGGAAGGGCCAGCGGTGGCGGCCGAACAGGTGGTTGCTCAGCATCAGCGAGCAGGCCACGTGGAACACGGCGAAGGCAAAGAACTCCTGCATCGTGGCGTCGAAGACCTTCAGCCCGAACAGCAGGTAGAACAGCGGGGCGATAAGGAAGACCAGCCGCGCGAACGGGAAGAGCCAGAACGTCGAGCTGTTCAGGTAGCAAAGGCGCTGGGCAAAATTCAGCCCGCGCTTGAAGAGTGGGTTCTTCAGCAGAAGGATCTGAACCATTCCCTGTGCCCAGCGGATACGCTGCGTCACGAAGGCACCGAAAGTGTCCGGCGACAGGCCAGCCACCATCGGACGGTCGAGATAAATGCTCTTGTAGCCGCGCGCATGCAGTTCGAGCGCCGTTTCGGCGTCCTCGGTGATCGAGGTGCCGGCGATGCCGCCCACCTCTTCCAGGTGCCGGCGGCGAAGCACCGCGGCCGATCCGCAGAAGAACGCGCCGTTCCAGGCGTCGAGGCCCTTCTGCACGGCGCTGTAGAACATCTCGTTTTCGCCCGGCATCCGGTGGAAGGTGCCGAGGTTGCGTTCAATCGGGTCCGGGGTCGCGAAGAAATGGGGGGTCTGGACCATGAACAGGTCCGGGTCCTTGGCGAAGGGGCCGACCGTGTTCAGCAGGATGTCCTGGGTCGGCACGTGGTCGGCGTCCAGGATCAGGATGAGTTCGCCTGTTGTCTTCGGCAGGGCGGCATTGATGTTTCCGGCCTTCGCATGCACGTTGCGGGGCCGCGTCAAGTAAACTGCGCCCAGCTCCTCGCACATTTCCCGCAACGCCGCGGCCCGGCGGCGGGCGGCCTGTGCCTTGGCGGGATCGGGATCGTTGCACTTCTGGTCGGTGCCGCCGTCGTCCAGCAGATGGACGGCCAGCCTGTCGGCCGGGTAGCGCACCTGCATCGCCGCGGTCACCGTCACTTTCAGGAGATCGACGGGTTCGTTGTAGGTCGGGATCAGGATGTCAACGGTGGGGAGGTCGGGGTCGTCCTCGGCGACGGGTTCGATACGGCGCTCGACGGGCCGGATGTTCACGAAAACGCCCAAGACATAGATCCACAGCCCCTGCAATTCGGCCAGATAAAGCAGGATGCCCGGGATGAAGCCCGTGCTGTCCGGAGACGGGATCGTCTCCAGGGTCCGCCATGCGAAATAGCGCAGGGACACAAAGGCGATCAGCAGGATCAGGAACACGCGCAGGAAGCCGGCGCGGTTGACGAGGTTGAGCGCGAATGCCGCCAGCACACCGAGCACGCCGAGAAGCAGTTGCCCTTCCAGGCCGACATCCTGCGCGGCGAAAGCGACCACGCCGACGAGGAGGGTGAGCCAGATCAGGCCGGCGGCGGCGGGCATCGCGCGGGAACGGGATCGGGTGGGCACCGCTGGCGCAGAGGATCGCATGGTGGCCGGCCTTGTCAGTTGGTGGGTGGGGTCAGACCGCGAGACGGAGCCGGTCGAACGCGCGCAGCGGTCCGTCCGCGTTCGCGGCCCGCGTGCACCAGCGCAGCACAAGCGAAGCCCTGCGGGCGCCGGGCGGCAGGTGCGCCCCACCGTCGATCACCTGCCAGGCGAAGACGCAGGCGGCTTCACCGGGATATTCGGCCGTCACGGCGTAGTACGGCCCATAGCCATTGCTGCGCAGCACCGGGCCGGGGGCGATCCGGGCACCCGGGAGGGCGCGCGCGAGTTCGGCCTCCAATTCGGCGGGCGTGAAGCCATAACGCCCCAGTCTGGGACCGTCGGCCCGGACGCGTCCGTCGGGGGGGCCGTAATCCACCGCGAGCGTCAGGCGGTTCTCGCCGGCGACGCGGGTATCGTTCGCGAGCACCAGATCCTGTACCAGTTCGCCATCGCGGGTTCGGCGTTCCCGGGCGCCGACGCCGGGCAGGTCCAGTTCCGCCCGGACCCGTGTGGGTTCAAGCACCCGCCAATGGCCGACCGGGCGCGCGTCGGCCCGCAGGTCCAGGTCGGCGCGTTCATGGACGCAGGCCGCGACGGCAAGGCACGCGATGGCGGCGGCATGCTTCGCACGCATGGTGGCGGTCTCCTGGTACGTGTGTGGGGCCGCGGGGGCGGGCGCGCGGCGTGGGGTTCAGTCCGCCGGCTTGGCGCTCTCCAGTTGCCGGCACAGCCGCTCGATCCGGGTCTCGAGGGCCTGGATGCCCGTGCCGGTAGGCGGTGGGGGCGCCTGCCTGCCCAACACCCGCTCGAGCAGTCCCAGCAGGGCTTCGTCGCGGCGCGCCATGTACGCCAGCAGGTCGCTGGTCTGACTGCGCAACAGTGCGGTTTCACTGCGGACGATGTCGGCCATGACGGCGACCGGGGACCGGTCTTCCGCGGGCAACGCCTCCCCCGGGGCAACATCCGCGCGCTTGCGCTCGGCCGTTTCGTAGAGATCCATGGCCCGGCGGCCGTTGCCGCGGCGGATCGCGCCAATGAGATTTTTTCCGATGGGACGCTCTTTCGGCACCGGCTGCTCCACCGCGCGTTCGCGCAAACGGGCGAGCGCCGCATCGAGGCGTCCGCGTTCCTCCAGGCTGGTCGGGGGGTCGGTCAGATTGCGCACGGGGGGAATGGTCATTGGCGGCGACCTCGGACGTTTGGCCGGTTGCCGGTGGACACTTGCTACCGGTCTGGATGTCCCGAGTATCCCGTCGTATTTTGATAAAATTCGATCTTTCGAACGGGTGATCGACGGCCTCATGTGGGCCAGCTAGGGTGTTCCCAAGTCGGGTGGCGGTAGTGCCACCTCGCGCCGACGCTCCCGCCGATGGTTGGGGCCAGCTCCTCTTATAGGGAGCGACATGGCTGCAGGGGGTCTCGATCGGATGGGCTTGGTGGCGAACATCCACCATCGATCCTGCGGGGCGGGTTCCATGTGGCTGGGGACCATCCTTCAGGGCGGCCCGTCCGGCGGGCGTGCCCGGACTAGCCCGACGGTATCAAAACCCTCTATCTACTTGCCCTAGCCTGGGGCGGGGCGGGCACGCGGTTGCGTTTGTGCCGGGCCGCCGCCCATCCAGTATCCGTGAACGAAGGCCAGACGGGTGCGCATCTTCAATGTCGTCGCCGGTGCCGAATATGGGGGCGCCGAAAATTTCGCCATCCGGCTGAGCGTGGCCTTCAAAAGCGCCGGTATGGAGGTGGGGGCCGCGATCCGCACCCATGCGGACCGTGCCGCCACCCTGCGCGATGCCGGAGTCCCCGTGACCGAACTGCGGTTCGCCACACCATGGTTCGACCTGGGGACGCGGTTCGGTCTGCGTCGTGCGATTTCCGCCTTCCGGCCGGATGTGGTGCTCAGCTTCATGAACCGGGCATCGCGAATGACCCCCCGCGGCCCCTATGTTCGCGTTGGCCGGTTGGGCGGCTACTACAATCTCAAGAACTACGGAAACTGCGACCACCTGGTCGGCATCACGCCGGACCTGTGCCGCCATATCCGGGACGGTGGCTGGCCGTCCGACCGGGTGCACTGCATTCCCAATTTCGCCGAGGGCCGCCCGATGCCGCCGCTCGCCCGGTCGGCCTTGGGGACGCCCGAGGGTGTCCCGCTCCTGCTGGCGCTGGGGCGGCTGCACGTCAACAAGGGGTTCGACGTGCTGCTGAAGGCGCTGGCCCGGGTACCGGGGGCATGGCTCTGGCTGGCGGGGGAGGGACCCGAACGCGCCACATTGGAAGGGTTGGCACGCGATCTGGGCGTTGCGGACCGGGTCCGTTTTCTGGGATGGCGGACGGACATCGGTGCCCTGTTCGCCGCATGCGACGTGTTCGTGGTGCCGTCCCGCCACGAACCCCTGGGCAGCGTCCTGGTCGAAGGATTCTTCTATGGCCGCCCCATGGTCGCGGCGGCCAGCCAGGGGCCGCGTCAGATTGTGACCGACGGCGTGAACGGCCTGCTGGTGCCTGTGGACGACGATGCGGCCATGGCGGCTGCGCTTGGGCGGGTCCTGGCGGACCCGGATCTGGCCGGCCAATTGGCCGTCGCCGGGCGGGCCGAATACGACTCCAAATACACGGAGTCCGCCGTGGTTTCGGCGTACCGGGATCTTTTCACCCGCATCCTGGACCGGGCTTCCTGAGGTGTGACCGGGCCGCGTGTCCCAATCGCGTTTGTTCCGCGGCTGATGGGGTGCGGATGGGGACGGGTGCGCCCGTCTGGTGTGTCACCTTAATCGTCCGGCTACTCCAGAAGTCTGGATCGCGGCTGCGCAATTGCCAGTGGGCACGGACAGCTTCGGCCTCACACTACCCCTCTGAATGCCCGTAACCCTCCTTATCCGGGGGACGGGACGGATCTTGCTGGCAACCGGTCGGCACCTCCACACCTGCCATCTTCCCTGTCCGCCCCATTGGTGTGCGGCGCCGACCCGTCATTTTCGCAGCGCCGACGGAGTTTGGAGCAATGGGCACCCGGTTCGGTCTGGCGGTTCCCGCATCCGAGGACGTGAAGCCGTTCAACCGCGTCGGCGACCGGGGGGCCGTTCATCTGGTTACGGCGGCTTTCTTCCTCTCCGGCGTCAGTGCCCTCACGTATCAGACCGCATGGCAACGCATTCTCGGCCTTCTCGGTGGGGCCGACAGTCTATCGGCGGCGGTCGTGGTTTCGGCTTTCCTGCTGGGCCTGGGGGTTGGCAGCCTGGTCGGGGCCCTTGTCGCCGACAGGCTGCGCCGCCGGACCGCGTTCCTCGCTTTTGCCGCGTGCGAGGTGGCGACGGCGGTCTTGGGCGTGGCCAGCGTTCCGGCGCTTTACGATCTGGTGTTCGGGCAACTGGCCGCGGCCGCACCGTCGCTCGGTCTGCTATTCGCCATCAGCTTCGCGGCGCTGCTGCCCCCGACCCTGTTGATGGGAATGACCTTGCCGTTGCTCGCCCGGGCGGTGGTCCAGGATGTCTCGGGCGCCGCGCCCAGACTGGGGGTTCTCTACGGGGCCAACACGTTGGGGGCTGCGGCCGGTGCCTTGGCCACCGGGCTGGTGCTGATCGCGGCGGCCGGGTACCAGGGAGCCGTGTTCGTGGGGGCGGCACTGAACATGGTGGTGGCCGTCAGCGCGGTGGTGGCTGCGGCACGGGTTGGCAATGCCCCCGACGCCGAGCAGCGGGAGCCGCGGTTTGCGGCGACCGGCGGCGGGACCGGGCGGCTTGCGCTGTGGTGTGCCATCGTCTTCGCATCCGGCTTCCTGATCGTGGCGCTCGAGGTGGTCTGGGTGCGGGTCCTGGGAGCGATGATGCAGTCGCATGCCGCCGCTTTCCCCCTGGTCCTGGCCGGCTTTCTTGCCGCGGATGCCGCCGGCCTGTTCCTCGGCGCCGTCGTGGTGCATCGCATGCGGGATCCACTGCGCCTGTTCCTGCTGCTGCAAGGGGCGGTCGCGGTGCTGGCGCTGGGAACACTGTTTCTGCTTTACGCGGCCCACGGCGTCTACGACCTGTCCGCCGTATTCGTCGACGGCACGGCCTTCGGTGGCCGCCTGCAAGGGGGGCTTCGCATTGCCACCTACGCGGTGCTGGTGGGTGTCGTGGTTTGTCCGCCGGCCCTGTTGCTGGGCATGACCTTCCCCATCAGCCAGGCGGCGGTGCAGGATGATCCGGCCTTGGTCGGGCAGCGGGTCGGATTGGTCCAACTGGCCAATATCCTGGGCAACACGGTCGGCGGTGCGGCGGCCGGCCTGCTGTTGCTGGGTAGCTTGGGCACGGTCGGCACGCTGACAATCCTGGCGGTGCTGGCCGGCTTTATCACGCTTGGAGCCTGGGGCGGGAGCCGGCGCATCCGACTGTCCATGGCCGGCATGCTCGCGATGCTGGTGCTTCTGGTTGCGGCCTTTCCCTGGAATGCGGATTTTTGGGCGCGCCTGCATGGTGCCGGAACACGTGGCGCCATCGTCGCCGAGGACCGGACGGCGGTGGCGGTCGTGCGCAACCGGGACGGGGTGGACTCCCTGTACGTGGGCGGAAAGTGGCAGAGCGATGCCCATCCCTTCCGTCCGGTCCAGGCCGCCATGGGGATCACCGCCGGGTTCGCCCGGGCGGCGCCGTCGGACGTGCTTCTGATCGGTCTCGGGTCCGGCGGCACGCTCTATTCGCTGTTGTCCAACCCCGATGTCCACCGCGTCCGGCTCGTGGAATTGGCTCCGCCGGTCCTGGACGTGGTGGAGGCCTCGTCCGCCCGGCCCGGGGGCGAAGTTCTGCGGACCGCGCTCCATGACCGGCGCCTGGAGGTCCGGATTGCCGATGGGCGACACAGCCTGTTCACCGATCCGCGGCACTACGATGTCATCGTGGCGGAGACGGTCTCGCCCCGCACCTCGCACAGCGGGCTTCTCTACTCCGTTGAATTCTTCCGGCAGGTGCGGGCCCGCCTGAACCCCGGCGGGATCGCCGTACAATGGAATGCGACCCCGCGGACAGAGGCGACCTTCACATCGGTGTTCCCCCATGTGGTGCGGGTCGGTGGTGCGCTCCTGGGTAGCGACGAGCCCATTGCGACCGGGGCTGGCGCTCTGGCCGCGGCGGTGGACGAGCGGGTAAGCGAGCGGTTGCTGCGGGCCGGGGTGGATCCCGCGGCGGTCCGCGCCTGGTTTTTCGAACGGCCCGAGCACCGCTGGGCACCGGGGGATCCGCGGCCCACCGCGGGCGGCCTCAACACCGACCTGTTTCCGCGCGACGAGTACGGGGTGCGGTAGGTCGTACCGTCTTTGCGGCAGCGGGGTCGACCACCGTGAACCCCGCTCGCCCGACCGTTCCCGCGGTTGGCGGGGTTTGAACGACGGCTGACTTTATAAAAGTAGTCCGGTCCACAAACTTCCTCTATAGGAAATTGTACATGTGACCATACCGACTCTCTTTCCGAGAGTTGTTGGAACCCTACAGCTTGCTGGATCTGCGACCGGAGCCCTCCAGGGATGACCATCGATCGAGACATTCAGAAGGCTTACATCGCCTTCTTCAATCGGCCCGCGGATCCGGCCGGCTTGGCGTGGTGGACGCAGAAGGTGGCCGAGGCCGGCGGCCGTCTGGACGCCGTCATCAATGCCTTCAGCGCCTCGCAGGAGTACAGGGATCTGTACTTCGGCAGGACCGATGCCGAGGTCGTCAACCAGCTCTACCTCAACCTGTTCGGCCGGCCCGCCGAGCAAGGCGGCCTGAAGTTCTGGACGGACGCGCTGGCCAAGCGCACCGTCAACGTCGGCAACATCGCCTTCGCCATGAACCAGGGCGCCCAGAACGACGACGCCAAGGTGGTCGCCAACCGGGTCGCGGTGGCCGAACTCTTCACCGCCGCGCTGGACACCGTGGACGAGATCCGGGGGTATTCCGGCAACGCCGCCGCCCAGGCCGCCCGTGACTTCCTGAGCCTCGTCGGATCCACCACAGCTTCGCTGGACGCCGCCAGGGCGGCGCTGCCCGCACAGGTCGCGGCGGTGGTGGCCGCCGGCAACGGCGCCCAGACCGGCCAGACCTACACCCTGACCACCGGCACCGACCTCGTGGCCGGAGCCGGCGGCACCGACACCATCAACGCCACGCACGCCACGCTGACCGCGGGTGACGCCATCAACGGCGGCGGCGGCACCGACACGCTGAGCATCAGGGTCACCGGCCCGCTTACCGCGACCACGTTCAAGGACGTGAAGGTGACCAACGTCGAGGTGGTGAACATCAACGCCGCCGGCGCGGCGGTGACCGCCGATCTGACCAGCTGGACCAGCGTGCAGACCGTCAACGTCACCAGCACGGGCACCACCTCGGCGATCGGCGTGACCACCGGTGCGGCCACCGGCGTCACCACCAAGGGCGGAGCCGCCGTCGCGGTCACCGACACCAGCACGACCGCGGCCAGCGCCGGCTCGACGTTGCAGCGTGTGTCGTTGGACGGCAACAGCGGCGTGGCGACGCTGACCGGCAAGGGCCTGACCAGCGTCTCGCTCGCCAACCTGGGCTCGGGTGCCAACGTCATCATCAACAACGCGACGGCGGACCACACCCTCGATCTGACGCTGAACACGGTGGCCGACGGCATCGACATCACCGACGCCACGGCGACGGCGGTCACGCTGAAGGTGACCGGCACGGCCGATGTCGACCTGGTCATGGCCAAGGCGGAGACGCTGGCGGTGTCGGGCTCGGCGGCGGTCGACATCGACGGCTCGACGCTGTCCGCGCTGAAGGCGATCACGGTGTCCGGGACGGCCGGCCTGACCGCCGACCTGAGCGGCATCGGCACCCTGGCTTCGGTGAACACTTCGGACACCACCGGCACCACCACGGTGACACTGGGCACCGGCGCGGCCTACGCGGGCGGCGCCGGCACGGACGTGGTGACGGTGGGCGCGACCACCAAGGCGATCAACCTGGGTGGCGGCAACGACACCGTGGTGGTGAGCGCGGCGGTCGGCACCGGCGGTTCGATCGCGGGCGGCGCCGGCACCGCCGACACCCTGTCGATGGCCGCGGCCGATGCGGCGGCATTGTCGGCCACCGCCGCCTTCGAAGCCGGCGTGAGCGGCTTCGAGCGGGTGGCCATCGGTGCGGTGAGTGTCGCCCGGACCATCAACATGGCCAACCTGGACGACATCGCCCACTTGGCGGTGGCCGGCGTGACCGGAGGCGGCCTGACGGTCATCAACCTGGTGTCCGGCGGCACGCTGGAGCTGACCGCCGCCGTGGCCGCGGCCTCCAGCGTGGTGGTGACGGACGCCATCACGGGCGCAACCGACGAGCTGATCCTGAAGCTGTCGGCGACCGACAGCTTCACCAACACCGCCGCCGTCACGGTTGCGGACGTCGAGACCATCAAGATCGTGGCCGACGACACCGACACCGCGGCGGCGAACACCGCCTTCGCGGCCAGGATCAACGCGGCGCAAGCGGAAACGATCAAGGTGTCCGGTGACGCCGGCGTGGATCTCACCGGGTCCACGCTGACCGCGGCGACCCTCATCGACGGAAGCGGCATGACCGCCATCGGCAGTGGGGGCCGGCTGACGGTGGCCGCCGCCTCGCTGGCGACCACGGGCGTGACCGTCACGGGCGGTGCGGGGAACGATGTAATCGCCGGCAACTCGGCCACCGGCAAGGTGGACACCCTGTCCGGCGGCAACGGGGACGATGCCATCACCGGCGGCGCGGGCAACGACGTCCTCGTCGGCGAAAACGGCAACGACACCCTGATCGGGGGCAATGGCGACGACACCCTGACCGGGGGCAGCGGCAACGACCGGCTGACCGGCGGTGGCGGCAACGACACCTTTGTGATCGGGGTGCCCACCTCCGGCACGCAGTACGATACGATTATCGACGCGGCCGCGGGGGACAAGATCGAACTCGTGAACCGGGGCACCGAGACCTTCAACCCGACGATGCTCACCGGGCAGACGACGCTCGCCGCCTATCTGAACGCCGCGGCGGCCGGCACCGGCGGTGGCACCAACGGTGCCATCTCCTGGTTCCAGTTCGGCAACAAGACCTATGTGGTCCAGGACCTGAGCAACTCGAACGTTTTCGTGAACGGGACCGACTTGGTGGTGGAACTCACCGGCCTGGTCAACGTCGGCTCCGCCATACATAGCGGGCACGTGCTGACGCTGGCATAGCCGGAGCCGGGCTGCCCCGGCGGCTCTGCAACGAACAGAGACTCCTTAAGGGCGGGGGCCGGTTCCGAAGGACCGGCCCCTTTCATTTTGCAATACCCTTTGGTCTCCGTCCGGTGATCTGAGTCGGGGGCCCTGACCGGAATTGTTCCATCGCCCATCGACTTGGACGGTGGCCTCCCCCTCCACCTCGGTGGGTCCTTGCGAGTCCGGCGCTCGCCGCCCGGAAGGCCGAAAATGGCCATCCGGACCGATGCACGGAACAAGCTCACCGTCCAACGTCGGCACCTTCCCCGGTACGCTGGACACCGTTAACCGAGGACGGCCGAGACGGTTGCGGTGGATGGAAGGAGGGTGGTTGCAGTGGGCGGGCGACGCGCGGCCTGTAATAGGGGCCGGGATCGGCTTGATCCCGCATAACGAGTTGGCGCCTAAAAACATACCACCCATGCATGAAATTGTTAGACCACCCGCAGAGCGTAACAGCCTGCTTGTCGACCCTATGGCGTCTTTTGCCCAATAACCTAGCCATTGTGGGCAGGCATTGCCCCCTCACGGTGTCGATACTTGCCTATACGAGTAGGCGGTGTTACACCGAAGGTGGTACAGTAACTACCCAATCGGATTGAGCAGGTTGCGGGGGGGACGCTCCAGGCATGATGGCCGATCTCGAAATCCAGGGATCTGCGTTGCGATCTTCAATCGCACCGCTGGTCCGAACGTCCTGGCCTGCGGGCGCGGAAGGTCGCCGCTCGGTGGCAATACTTGCCCGGTACAAGGCCTGGATTGGATCCCAGACGGCTTTGTGGGCGGCACCGACTTTGTTTCAAACCTGAGGGTTTCGTGGGTCTCAGCTCGCGGGACCTGCCACGGATAGGAACCCGAGCCGCTTTCATCTGCCTCCAGGCTGACGGGCGCTCCTCGATCTTGCCTCGCTCCCATGGACGCGGGCCAGGAGCGAACGGGCCACCCGAACAGCGGGCGCTCATCAAAAGTTGTGTAACCGGCTTCTGACTCGCTCTGCCAGGCCGGCGAGAGGATTTCCCTGACATGACGAACAAGTCCGAGATTCAGAAGGTCTACATCGCCTTCTTCAGCCGTCCCGCGGATCCGCTTGGTCGGGACTGGTGGGTAGAGAAGATCATGGCTGCCGGTGGCGACATGGCCGCCGTCATCAACGCCTTCAGCTTTTCGCAAGAATACAGGGAAATGTACGGCGGCCTGAGCAATGCCGAGGTCGTCAACCAGCTCTACCGGAACCTGTTCGGCCGCGATGCCGAGGAGGACGGCCTGAAGTTCTGGGTCGACGCGCTGGACAAAGGCATCGTCAATATCGGCAACGTCGCCTACACCATGATCCAGGGCGCGCAGAACAACGACGCCAAGGTGGTCACCAACAAGGTGGAGGTGGCCGAAACCTTCACCACCGCGCTCGATACCGAGGCCAAGATCAAGGCCTATGCTGGCACTCCCGCAGCCAAAATCGCCCGCGAGTTCCTGGCCACAGTCCGCCACACCCCGGAGTCGCTTGAGAAGGCCAAGTCGGTGGTGCCTGACAAGGTGGTGGAGATCATCGGCGGCCCGGGCCGTCCTGGCGGTGGAGCACCGGGCGGTGGTGGTGGACCGGGTGGCCCGACCGGCCAGACCTACACGCTGACCACCGGCACCGACACCATCCCCGGTGCCACCACCGACGACGCCATCAACGCCCTGTTCGCCGGCGATGGCACCGATACGCTGACAGCCGGCGACAGCATCGACGGCGGCGACGGCACCGACACCCTCAACCTGACCATCACTGGCCCACTGACCGCGACGGTCACCAATGCCGTGACGGTGACCAAGGTCGAGACGGTGAACCTGAACGCCGGCAACACGGCGTTCGAGGCGGACCTGTCCGACCCGACCAAATGGACCGATGTGCAGACGGTCAACGTCACCAACACGAACACCAGCACGGTCACGCTCGGCACCGCCACCGCCTACACCGGCGGCGCCGGCCGCGACGTGGTGACGGTCGGCGCCACCACCAAGGCCATCCACCTGGGCGGCGGCGACGACACCGCGATCGTTTCGGTGGCGGTCGGCACCGGCGGCTCCATCAACGGTGGCGCCGGCACCGCCGACACCCTGTCGATGAGCGCCGCCGATGCGGCCACGCTGTCCGCCACCGCCGCCTTCGAGACCGGCGTGAGCGGCTTCGAGCGGGTGGCGGTCGGCGCGGTGGGCGCCACCACCGCCATCGACATGGCCAACCTGGACGACATCAATCACCTGTCCGTGGCCGGCGTGGCCGCGGGCGGGCTGGCGGTGACCAACCTGGCCTCGGGCGGCACGCTGGAGCTGACCGCGGCGGTGGCCGCCAACTCCAGCGTGGCGGTGAAG